>JASFMS010000042.1:0-8316 GCA_050117435.1 Ectothiorhodospiraceae bacterium
CTTCTCCTGGCGCTCTTCGATCACGTCGTCCATGAACTCCTGCACCGAGCCGCACTCCACGCACACCATGTGATCGTGATGCTCGCCCTCGTTGAGCTCGAAGACCGCCTGGTTGCCCTCGAAGTGATGGCGCTGGACGATGCCCGCCGCCTCGAACTGGGTCAGCACGCGGTATACGGTGGCGAGCCCGATATCCTCGCCGGAATCCATCAACGAACGATACACGTCCTCCGCGGACAGGTGCTCTTCGCGGTTCGCCTCAAGGATCTCGAGGATTTTCATCCGTGGCAGCGTAACCTTCAGGCCGACCTTGCGCAGATCTTTCGACTCCAAGACACCCCCCGGGGACTCGTGTTAATGGCAGCGTTGCTGGGTTATGATGCGCGCCGACGTTCAACGTGGTAAAGAGTCGGCCGTGCGCAAATCATTCGCATTATACATCGCTCTCCTTGTTCTCTCAGGCTGTTCCGTCAGCGACCTTCCCTTCGTGTACCACCCGGACCTGCAGCAGGGAACAGTGCTTACCGAGGCCGACGTCAACCGCCTTCAAGTCGGGATGACGCGCGAACAGGTGCGCTTCATCCTCGGAACGCCCACGCTGGACGACCCCTTCCACAAGGACCGGTGGGACTACGTCTACGAGCTCATACCCGGAGACGGAGCAAAGCGTGAGCGCCACCACCTGACCGTGTTCTTCAAGAACGACCGCCTGGCACGTGCAAAAGGGGATTTCGTGCCGGCGGGCAGTCGTCTGGCCGCGGGCGAATAGTCACGTAGAGCGGAGGAGCGAGAGGCCGCGCAAGAGTCAGACGCCGTAGCGAGCGCGTTGCCGGGCGTCTGCGGCCAGGGGCGCCAAGCAAAGGAATGAGTGAGTTCACGAACCGGGGCATCCGTGTTCCCGTACGGCCCCGAGACACTGATGGGCAAGGACTGCGGCGCTTGCGGCAGGCGGGCGATTTTTCACAAGCTTTCAGTGCTTCTGCTGGCGTGCCCGTTGCCGGCGCATCTCCTTCGGGTCGATCTTCAGGGGCCGATAAATCTCCACTCGATCACGGTCCCGCAGCACCGTACCCAGGCCTACGATGTGACTGAATACTCCGACCTGCTGGGTTTCCAGATCGATGTCCGGGAAGCGCTCGAGGATCCCCGAGGCCTCGATGGCGCGCTGCACGGTTGCCCCTCGGGGGAGATCCACGCTCACGAGCGCCTGCTCCTCCGAATGGCCGTAGGCGACCTCCACCCGGATGGCATCGGCGCTCATTTCAGCGCCTGCCGGCCGTAGATCTCGTCGGCGCGGTGCACGAATGAATCCACCAGCGTCGTGCAGACCTGAGTGAACACCCGGCCAAAGGCCATGGCGAGCAGGCGATTCGTGAACTCGAACTCCAGGTCGAGATTCACCTTGCACGCGTCTTCGCGCAATTGCTGGAATCGCCAGTATCCATCCAGGTGGCGAAACGGACCCTCTACCAGCCGGATATCGATCATCTTGCCGTATTTGATGCGATTCTGGGTGGTAAACGACTTTTCGAAGCCGGCTTTGGAAAAGAGGATGGTCGCCCGCACGGTATCGTCGTCCCGATGCAGCTCCCGACTCTCCTTCACCCAGGGCAGAAAATGCTCGTAGGAGTCCACGTCGTCCACGAGGCGGAACATCGCCTCCGCGGAATACGGAACCAGCGCACTACGGGATACCGTGGTCATAAACTCTTCCAGCCAGCCAACGTACGCAGAAGCCCCGTGGCCTGCAGGAACACCACCACCACAGCCACGGGCGTGACGAACCTTACCAGAATGAGCCACACACGGTAGCCCCACCCCCCGCCCAGCTCCAGGCGGAGCGTATTGGCCGAAACCCGCCAGCCCACGAACACGGCCATGGCCAGTCCGGTAGCCGGCAGCAGAATGCTCGTCGCCACGAACGTCAGGATGTCGAAAAGCGTGCCGCGTCCCGGCCCCGTCCACTGGTCGAACAGCCTGATGTGGGACCACACATTGAAGGACAGCACCGATACCAGCCCCAGCGCCCAAACCACGACCCCCATCACGCTTGCCGCCACCGACCGATGCATCCTGCCTCGCTCCGTTAGCGCCGCCACTGCCGGCTCCAGCATTGCAAACGCCGAGGTCCACGCGGCCACCGCCAGCATGGCGAAGAACACCGCCCCGATGTAGCGCCCGCCCGGAATGCTGCCGAAGGCCAGCGGCAGGGTCTGGAAGATGAGGCCCGGCCCCGACCCCGCTCCCATACCGGCCTGGAATACCAGCGGAAATATCGCCAGCCCCGCCAGCAATGCAATGGCCGTGTCCGCCAGGACCACGATCACGGCGGTTGCCACCAGCGGTGTGCGCTGCTCGCTGTAGGCTCCGAACGCCAACAGCGCCCCGAAGCCGATGCTTAGCGAGAAGAACGCGTGCCCCAGCGCCGCGATAAATGCCTCGGTGGAGAGGTGGGAAAAATCCGGCCGCAGAAGAAAAGCCGCCGCTGCCGGAAAAGCCTCGAGATCACGGGCGTAGAAGACGAGCACGACAAGTAGCAGAAGCAGAAGCGGCATGAACCACCGGACCGCCTCTTCCAGGCCGTGGCGCAGGCCACGCCCCACGACCAGAACCGTCACCGCGATGAATACCGTGTGCCAGGCGAGCACGCGTTCCGGATCGTCCGTCAAAGCGCGGAACAGGCGCGCGGCGCCGATGGAGTCCAGACCGCTGAAGGCACCCGAGGTGGCGCGAAAAATGTAAGCGATGGACCAGCCGCCCACGACACTGTAGGCGGAAAGCAGCAGCACGCCCGCTGCCAGACTGGACCACCCGATGACCGTCCAAGCGCCGCTGCGCCCTTCCTGATCCGCGATCCGGCGTACCGACGATACCGGTCCGCGCCGCCCCCGGCGGCCCAAAACCAGCTCCGCCACCATGAGCGGCAGGCCCACCACCAGAACACAGGCAAGATAGAGCAGGATGAACGCGCTACCCCCGTACTCGCCCACCAGATAGGGAAACCGCCACACGTTCCCCAGGCCCACGGCCGTCCCGGTCAGTGCCAGGATGAACACGAAACGATTCGACCAGAATCGGGGGTCTGCCTCTCGCCTACGCCGCACGCTCACGCTCCTCTCAGCAGTCGTCATTGTCTGGGCTGGGCGAGCGCGCCGCAAGCCGTCACGTTCGCGCATTGGACTATGCCCGCCGCACGGATAGAATGGCGCCCGTGAGCAAGAAAGCAGGCAAGAAAAAGCAGACGCCGGGCGGGGCGACCATCGTCGTCAACCGCAAGGCGAGACACGAGTACTTCATCGAGGACCGGCTCGAGGCCGGGTTGTCGCTGCAGGGCTGGGAGGTCAAAAGCCTCCGTGAAGGCCGCGTCAACCTGACGGAGGGCTACGTCATCGTGAAGAACGGTGAGGCGTGGCTGATCGGTGCGAATATCCCGCCGCTGCCCACCGCATCCACCCATATCCAGCCGGACCCGATCCGCACACGCAAGCTGCTGCTCCACCGCCAGGAACTCAGCCGCCTCATCGGTGCCACGGAGCAGAAGGGCTACACCCTCGTGCCCTTGAACCTGCACTGGAAACGCGGCCGCGCCAAGCTGGAGATCGGCCTTGCCAAGGGCAAGAAGCAGCACGACAAACGCGCCGCCAAGAAGGAGCAGGACTGGCAGCGCGAGAAGGCGCGGCTGATGAAACATCCCGTGTAAGGGGAAGGACTGCGCCCGCACCTACCGTGGCAGCCACCTTTCCCTCCTAGGGGCGCAGGCCGGACCCTGTCATCCGTCCGCAGAAAGCTTGGTGAAGGCTTCTCTATAACCAACTCTTGTGCTGGCTTCCGCAAGCAGAGCGCCATCGGCCGCGCATCCCCCAAAGTCCTTCAGTCCTTCAGTCCTCTAGTCCTTCCCCAATATTGATGTAAATCAGAAGTACCACTCCCCGCCTGCCCCATCCTTGTCCTCCGGACTTCATCGATCTTGTGCAACGCAGCGAACCTTGGGGCCCGCTGGTGTCTAAACCGGCGAGCATCCCATCGCGGCTGCCCTGACAGTCCATCCCACGGTGCGCTATGGACGTCCCTCGCATTCACACTGCCCTGACCCTCCAGGGGGGCGGGGCGCTTGGTGCCTACGAGTACGGCGCGGTGCTGGCGCTGTATCGGCGGGGCGTGCGGCCACGGGTCGTAACCGGTGTTTCCATAGGTGCCTACATGGCGGCAATCCTGGCCGGTTCCCGGGGCGACCCGCTGAAAGCGCTCGGCGAAATGTGGGAGGCACTGTCGTTATCCGGGCCCTCGCTGCTGCCCAACCCGCTGGCCCAGGGGCTGTCCATCTTCGGCAACTGGGGCATGTACCAGGTCAGCCCGGCCTTCTTCAGCGCCCCCTTCTTCGCCGACAGCGTCTACGACCTCTCCCCCATGCGTGAGGCCCTGGAGCGCTGGGTGGACTTCGAACGCCTGAACGCCAGCGACGTCCGCGTCGTGGTAACCGCCGTGGACGTGGAAACCGGCGATCTCGCGGAATTCGACAACCGCCAGGGCCTGCGCGCCGAACACATCCTCGCCAGCGCGAGCATGCCGCCGGCCTTCCCCGCCGCCACCGTGGACGGCCGACGCTACTGGGACGGCGGCCTCATCGCCAACGCACCGCTGCGGCCCGCCGTCAATGCGCTTGAGGAACTGTGCCAGTGCGAACCGGATTTCCGACAGGAGCTTTTCGTTGTCGACCTGTTCCGCCGCCGCGCCTCCATGCCGGAAACCATGCCCGACGTCGTCGAGCGCGCCTTCGAGCTGAGCTTCTTCGGCAAGCTGCAGCATGACCTGAAACTGTTCGAGAACTTCAACGACTTCGTCGAGCTCCTCGAGCGGATGGACCAGACCCTGCCGGCCGACAGCCCGCTACGCAAGCATGCGGCCTATCGCCGTCTCTCCCGGCACCGGCGCATCGACAGGCTCTGGGTGGTGAGCGGCGCCGCCCCCGAGCGGCTCGGCGGGCCGGCGGATTTCTCCGAATCCGCACTGCGCGAGCGGGTACGTCTGGGCTACAGAGACGGCCTGCGCTGCCTTCAACGCCGCGATCCCCGCAGACGCCGCCGCAAAGCGGACGTATCGACGGAACGAACCCAGGAGTCTGAGCAATGACGGATGTCCCTTCCGAATCGGTCTTCCAGTATCCCGAGGTGGGAGTCGGCTACTTCTGGCCTTTTGGCCTGATGCTGCAGGCCGAGTCCTGGGAGATGGATCAGATCAAGCGCAACCTGGACTTCCTGCGCGAGGTGGAGGTCACGCAGGTCGAGCGGCCCCGGCCGGAGTGGTCCACGGCAAACCGGGAGGTCCTGCGCCTGCGCGTTCTCACCCTGAGGGACTTCACCCCTGACGGAGCCCCGGACGGCCCGCCGGTACTGGTGATTCCGCCCTACGCAGGCCACACCTCGGTTATCGCGGACTTCCAGCCCGGCCAGAGCCTTGTCGAGACCCTGCTGGAGAACGGTGTTCACCGCGTCCTCTCCGTGGCCTGGCACAGTGCCACGCCGGACATGGCGGACCTGGACGTGGACGACTACCTGGCCGCCGTCAATGTCTGCACGGACGATCTTTGCGGCCCCGTGAGCCTCGTGGGCCTCTGTCAGGGCGGTTGGCTGGCGGCCATGTTCGCCGCCCGCTACCCGCAGAAGGTGCGCTCCCTCGTGCTGGCCGGTTCGCCGCTGGATACGTCCGCCGGTGGGGGCGCCATCGAGAGCTATGCCAACCGCCTCCCCATGGGCTTCTTCGAGGAACTCGTGAGTATCGGCGGCGGGCGGTTGCCGGGCCGCTTCATGCTGCGGGGGTTCAAGAACATGCATCCGGAAAAGCAGTACTTCGAGAAGTTCGCCGAGCTCTACGAGCACGCGGAGGACCCTTCCTATCGTCGACGCTTCGAACAGTTCGAGCGCTGGTACGAGTACACCCTCGATCTTCCCGGGCGCTGGTATCTGCAGGTGATCTCACAGCTCTTTCGGGAGAACCGGTTTTTCCAGGGAAACTTCACGGGACTGGGCCGAACGATCGGGCTCAAGGACATTACTTGCCCCACCTACCTCCTCGCCGGCGAGGACGACGACATTACCCCGAGGGAACAGGTGTTCGCCGCCCGGGAGCGGCTCGGAACGCCCTCCGGCCGCGTCACACAGGACCTGGTGCCCGGCGGGCATATCGGACTCTTCATGGGCAGACGCACGCTGCACAAGTCCTGGCCGCCCATCGCCCGCTGGCTCGTCGATGAAGGCGCGAGCGCGTAGCGCGACACAGAAACCATTCAGGGGACACACGATGGCAACGCGACAGGAACGGACCGCCGCCGAAAACACCGAAGGCCAGCCGACGGGCACAGGCCGGGAAGGCCTGACAACGGAAGAGGCCAAACGGCGGCTCGAGCAGTACGGCGAGAATGCCCTTACGGAAGAGGAGCAGAGCCTGCTCGGCCGGCTGGCGTCGTATTTCTGGGGACCGATTCCCTGGATGATCGAGGCAGCCGGGATCCTCGCCGCTTCGGCTCAACAGTGGGCGGACCTGGCCATCATCGTAACCATGCTGCTGGTCAATGCGGCCGTGGCCTTCTGGCAGGAATACAAGGCCGACAACGCCATCGCTGCGCTCAAGCAACGACTCGCCCTGAAGGCGCGCGCCAGGCGTGACGGCAAATGGCAGGACGTGCCGGCCCGTGAGCTCGTGCCCGGCGACATTATCCTGGTGAGCCTGGGAAACATCGTTCCCGCCGACGCGCGCCTGCTGGACGGGGATTACCTGAGCGTCGACCAGTCCGCCCTCACCGGGGAATCACTTCCCGTGGAGAAACATGCCGACGACGATGCCTACTCCGGCACCATCGTCACCCAGGGTGAGATGAGCGCCGAGGTCACCGCCACCGGCATGAAGACCTACTTCGGCCGCACCGCGGGGCTGGTGCAGACCGCCCATCGGGAGTCGCACTTCCAGCGGGCCGTCCTGCGCATCGGCAATGTCCTTATCGGCGCAACCCTGGCGCTGGTGGCACTGATCGTGGTGGTGGCCCTGTTCCGGGACGATCCGCTGGTGGACACCCTGCTGTTCGCGCTGATCCTTACCGTGGCCGCCATTCCCGTCGCCCTGCCCGCCGTGCTTTCCGTCACCATGGCCGTCGGCGCCGAAACCCTGGCCGCCATGAAAGCCATCGTCACGCGGCTGGTCTCCATCGAGGAAATGGCGGGCATGGACGTACTCTGCTCGGACAAGACCGGAACGCTGACCCAGAACCGGCTCACCCTGGGCGAAGTCGCAGTCCTGGACGGAGAATCCACAGACGAGGTGGTAATCGCTGCCGCCCTCGCCTCCCGCAGTGACCACACCGACCCCATCGACGCCGCCATCCTGGGCTCCGAGACGGTCCAGGCCAATCAAAGCGCCATCGCCGGCTGGAATATCAGCAAGTTCACACCCTTCGACCCGGTCCACAAGAGAACCCTTGCCGATGCCGAGCACGACGGCAAGACTCGCCATGTCGCCAAGGGTGCGCCCCAGGCTATCGCAGAGCTGACGGGCGGCGACGCCGCCTTCAAGGAACGGCTGTCGAAAAAAGTTGACGAGCTGGCCAACCGAGGCTTCCGTACCCTCGGCGTCGCCGCCCGCGACGACGACGGCGAGTGGCGCTATCTGGGCCTGCTGCCGCTGTTCGACCCGCCTCGAGAAGACTCCGCGGAGACCCTGGAGACGACCCGAAACCTGGGAGTCACCGTCAAGATGGTCACCGGGGATCACGCCGCAATCGCGCGGGAAACCGCCAGCCGCCTGGGCATGGGAACGGACATCCTCGGCGCCGACGAGGCCTTCGGCGACGGCGGCAGCGCCGCCGATCCCGCCCGAGTCGAGCGAGCCGACGGTTTCGCCCAGGTGTTCCCGGAGCACAAGTTCCGCCTGGTCAGCACCCTGCAGGACCGCGGCCACATCGTCGGCATGACCGGAGACGGCGTGAACGACGCGCCCGCACTGAAACAGGCGGACATCGGCGTCGCCGTGGCCGGCGCCACCGACGCCGCCCGCGCCGCCGCGGACCTCGTGCTCACCGCTCCCGGCCTCTCCGTCATCACCGGCGCCATCGAGGAGGCACGCCGCATCTTCGAGCGCATGAACAGTTACGCCACCTACCGCATCGCCGAGACCATCCGCGTGCTGCTGTTCATGACCCTGTCCATCCTCGTGTTCAATTTCTACCCCGTGACGGCGGTAATGATCATCCTGCTGGCGTTGCTCAACGACTTCCCCATCATGATGATTGCCTACGACAACACGGCGCCCGCCCCACATCCGGTGCGC
>JASFMS010000043.1:0-8307 GCA_050117435.1 Ectothiorhodospiraceae bacterium
GAGGGTGAAGTCGATGACCACATCCACGTCGTTCAGCACGGCATCGAGGTCCGCGGTTACAGCGACCCCGGTGCGGCCCGCGCCGACGAGCTCGCCGGCGTCGCTGCCGAGCAGGCTGCTTCCCGGTCTGTCCACCGCCGCCGCCAGACTGGCGTTGTCCTTCTCGACAACCGCCTGAATGAGATTGCGACCCATGCGTCCCGCCGCGCCGACAATGCCGATTCGGATCATCCCTTCACTCCCCGCGCTGGCACCCAGAGCGTAACTGCGGCGCCATTCAGAATTTCATGTTTTCGAAAAACGATTTCACCGAGTCCACCCAGGAATTGCTGCGCGGATTGTGCTTGTTTCCGCTCTTCTCGAGGGTTTCCCCAAGTTCGTTCAGCAGTTCCTTCTGGCGGCTGGTCAGATTCACCGGCGTCTCCACGGTGACCCGGCAGAGAAGATCCCCGGGCGGACCGCCGCGCACCGGGCGAACGCCTTTGCCGCGAATGCGGAAAATCTTTCCGGACTGCGTCCCCGCCGGAACCCGAAGCGAAACCCTGCCGTCGAGGGTCGGGACCTCAAGCTCTCCACCGAGCCCCGCGGTGGGGAAACTGATCGGGATATCGCAGCGAAGGTCGGAGCCGTCGCGCTTGAAGATAGGGTGTTCGCGCACCGCGACCTGGACGTAGAGATCGCCGGGCGGGCCGCCGTTCTCGCCGGGTTCGCCCTCTCCACCGAGACGGATGCGATCCCCGGTGTCCACGCCCGCCGGAATCTTCACGGACAGCCGTTTCAGCTCCTTCTGACGACCGTTTCCGCCGCACTTCTGGCAGGGGTTCGTCACGATGCGTCCGCTGCCGCGGCAACGCGGGCAGGTCTGCTGAATGGAGAAAAAGCCCTGCTGGACGCGGACGTCGCCGTGGCCGTTGCAGGTAGGACAGGTTTCCGGGGTGCTTCCCTTCGCCGCGCCGCTGCCGCTGCACTCGCTGCACACGACCAGCGTGGGCACCTCGATTTCCGCGTCCTTGCCGCGAACGGCCTCCTCCAGATCCAGCTCCAGCGTGAAGCGCAGGTCCGCGCCCCGGAACACCTGGGCGCCGCCGCGGCCACCGCCGCCGAAGATGTCGCCGAAAACGTCGGAGAATATATCCGCGAAACTCGCACCCGCACCGAAACCGGCACCGCCCGCGGCGCCGCCCATACCGGAATTGGGGTCGACCCCGGCATGCCCGAACTGATCGTAGGCCGCCCGCTTCTGGGGGTCCGCCAGGACTTCGTAGGCCTCTTTGGCCTCCTTGAACCGGCTTTCGGCCTCCGTGTCACCCGGGTTGCGGTCCGGGTGGTATTTCATGGCCATGCGCCGGTAGGCCTTCTTCAGGTCGTCCTCCGACGCGTTGGGTGCCACCCCCAGCACCTCGTAGTAATCGCGCTTCGCCATACTGCGGTCCGCCTGCGCTCTGATGTGGTTTTCGATTCAGTGGTCACCACGACCTTCGGGTGCCGCCCGAGACCGAAATCCCGGCCTCAAAGCTCTCGCACACGGCACCCGGAATGCCACGCCTCCCACACGACGCAAAGGCGCAGGATGCTACACCCTGCGCCTTTGGCGCACTCACGGGACCGCCGTCGACGCGCACCGCACGCCGACGGCCGGTGCCGGGCCTTACTTCTTGTCGTCCTTGACTTCTTCGAACTCGGCGTCGACCACATCCTCCTGGTCGGTGGAGCCGCCGGAAGCCTGGCCGCTCTCCTGCTGACCGCCGGCCTCGCCGGCATTCTCCTGTGCCTGGCTGTAGACCCGCTCGGCCAGCTTGCCGGACTTCTCGGCCAGGGTCTGGGTCTTGGCCTCGATGGCCTCCTTGTCGCCACCCTTCACCGCCTCTTCCAGCTCGGAGATGGCGGACTCGATGTCCTCCTTCTCGGAATCCTCGAGCTTCTCGCCCAGGTCCTTCATGGACTTGCGGGTGGCGTGAATGAGGTTGTCCGCCTGGTTGCGGGCCTCCACCAGCTCACGCGCCTTCTTGTCCTCCTCGGCGTGGGCTTCGGCGTCCTTGACCATGCGGTCGATCTCCTCGTCGTTGAGACCGCTGGAGGCCTTGATGACGATGGACTGCTCCTTGCCCGTGCCCTTGTCCTTGGCGGACACGTGGAGGATGCCGTTGGCGTCGATGTCGAACGTGACCTCGACCTGGGGCACGCCGCGCGGCGCCGGCGGAATGTCGCTGAGGTCGAACTTGCCGAGCGACTTGTTGTCCTTGGACATCTCGCGCTCACCCTGGAGGACGTGGACCGTCACCGCGGTCTGGTTGTCCTCGGCGGTGGAGAAGACCTGATTCGCCTTGGTCGGAATCGTGGTGTTCTTCTCGATGAGCTTGGTCATCACGCCGCCCAGAGTCTCGATACCGAGAGACAGCGGGGTCACGTCCAGCAGCAGGACGTCCTTGACGTCACCGCCCAGGACGCCGCCCTGGATGGAGGCGCCGATGGCCACGGCCTCGTCCGGGTTGACATCCTTGCGCGGATCCTTGCCGAAGAAGCCCTTGACCACTTCCTGAACCTTGGGCATGCGCGTCTGGCCGCCCACCAGGATGACCTCGTCGACTTCGGAAGCGGAGAGGCCGGCGTCCTTGAGCGCCACCTTGCACGGCTCCACCGTCCGCTGGACGATGTCCTCGACCAGCGATTCCAGCTTGGCCCGGGTCAGCTTCATGTTCAGGTGCTTGGGCCCGGACTGGTCCGCGGTGATGTAGGGCAGGTTGATCTCCGTCTGCTGAGCGGAAGAAAGCTCGATCTTGGCCTTCTCGGCGGCCTCTTTGAGGCGCTGCATGGCGAGCCGGTCGCCGCCCAGGTCGATGCCCTGATCCTTTTTGAACTCGGCGATCAGGTAGTTCATGACCGCGCGGTCGAAATCCTCGCCGCCGAGGAAGGTGTCGCCGTTGGTGGCCAGCACCTCGAACTGGTGCTCACCTTCCACTTCCGCGATCTCGATGATGGAAATATCGAAGGTGCCGCCGCCCAGGTCGAACACCGCCACCTTGCGGTCGCCGCCCTTCTTGTCCAGACCGTAGGCCAGCGCGGCCGCCGTGGGCTCGTTGATGATGCGCTTGACCTCGAGGCCGGCGATCTTGCCCGCATCCTTGGTGGCCTGGCGCTGGGAGTCATTGAAGTAGGCCGGAACGGTGATCACCGCCTCGGTTACATCTTCGCCAAGGTAGTCCTCGGCAGTTTTCTTCATCTTCTGCAGCACCCGGGCGGAAATCTCGGGCGGGGCCATCTTCTTGCCCTGCACGTCCACCCAGGCGTCGCCGTTGTCCGCCTTGACGATCTTGTAGGGCATTTCGCGCACGTCGCGCTGCACCACGTCCTCGTCGTAGCGACGGCCGATGAGCCGCTTCACCGCGTGCAGGGTGTTCTCCGGATTGGTCACCGCCTGCCGCTTGGCGGGGGCGCCAACCAGCACCTCGCCGTCGTCGGTGAATGCCACCACCGACGGGGTGGTGCGATCGCCTTCGGCGTTCTCTATGACCCGGGACTTGCCGCCCTCCATGATGGCGACGCACGAGTTGGTGGTACCCAGGTCGATTCCGATGATCTTACCCATAGAGCCTTGCTCCCTCCTGAATTCATCTCGCCCCCGATACCCAGGGGCAGCCAATTACCTGTCTGGTGCCTTATCTAAGGCCGTAGTCCGCGTTTTCAAGCCTGTTCGTCGATATGACCGCCCTGCTGAGGGTCGGCGGCGGGCTTGGAGACGATCACCATGGCCGGGCGCAGCAGCCGCTCACCCAGCTGATACCCCTTCTGCACCACGTGAATCACGGTGTTGGGTTCGTGCTCCGCGGATTCCTGCGCCGCCATGGCCTCGTGCTGCCCCGGGTCGAAACGCTCGCCCTTGGGATTGAGCTCGGCGATGTCGAACTTCTCCATCGCCTGGGCGAGCATCCGCAAGGTCAGCTCGCTTCCCTCCCGAAGCTTGGCCACGTCCGCGTCCGGCTCCTGTGCCGCCGCCACGCCCATCTCCAGGCTGTCACGCACCGCCAGCATCTCGGTCGCGAACTTCTCCAGTGCGTGGCGACGCGCCTGCTCCACATCCCGCTCGGCTCGCCGGCGGACGTTCTCGAGCTCGGCGCGCGCGCGCAGGAACTGGTTCCAGTTCTCCTCGGCCTTGGCCTGTGCCTCCTCCAGCGCCTTGCGAAGCTCCTGGTCGCCGGATTCAACGGCCGAAGCCTCCGCCTCGGCCCCGACATCGGGCACCTCGGATTCCACGACCGGCTCTTTCCTCTGGTCCAGGTCGGCCGGCGGTTCGGCCTTGTGTCTCTTGCGCTGCTCGTCTGCCATCAGAGTCTCCAGTCGATAAGCAAAACCTGCCGTGCCCGCCTCACCGCGGGCGCTACGGCGGAAATGGGGTTCAATGATCGGGATTCAAGGCATGACCGAGCAACTTGGCGGTCACGTCCACAATCGGGATAACGCGGTCGTAATCCATGCGGGTGGGGCCGATGACGCCGAGCACCCCCAGCACCTGATCGTCGGCCCGATAGGTCGAGGTGACGAGGCTTACCCCGTCGAAGACCTCGTAGCCCGCCTCCTCGCCGATGAAGATCTGCACACCGGAGGCGGACAGGCACCGATCGAGGAGGTGAAGAATGTCCCGTTTGCGACCGAAAGCCTCGAAGAGCGTGCGCAGCTTCTCCACGTCCGAGAGCTCGGCGAAGGTCATCAGATTGGTCTCGCCGCTGATGACGTAGTCTTCCTCCGACTCATCCGGCTCGGAAAACAGCCGCTGCGCCACCTCGATGGCGGAGTTCATCAGCTCGTTCATGCTGTCGCGGTCGCGACGCATGGAGGCGAGCAGCTCCCGGCGCACGTCCGCGATACCCTTGCCGGCGAACTCCTGGTTGAGATAGTTCGTGAACTTCTGCAGCTCCGCCGCCGTGTAGTCCCGATCCGTCTGGATTACCCGGTTCTGCACCTCGCGCTCGTTTACCACCATGATGGCGAGCAGCCGCCGTTCCGACAGCGGCAGGAACTCCAGATGGCGCAGGGAACCATAGTTGCGGCGCGGCAGTGTCACGACGCCGGCAAGATGCGTGAGTCCGGACAGCAGATTGGACGCCGAATCCACCAGGTGCTCGGTACCGCCCTCCGCCTCCAGACTGATGCGTAGCCGCTCGGCCTCCTTCCCGCCAGGCGGATTGGCGGTCATGAGGCCGTCGACGAAGAACCGATAGCCCAGGTCAGTGGGTATGCGCCCGGCCGAGGTGTGCGGCGAGCGAATAAGGCCCGCGTCTTCCAGATCGGCCATGACGTTGCGTATGGTCGCCGGGCTCAGGTCCAGCCCGGACTCCTTCGACAACGCCCGCGACCCCACGGGCTGACCATCGCGGATATAGCGACGCACCAACAGCTTGAGTAGCCGCTGTGAGCGCTCGTTTATTGCCGGATCGGTCTGCTGGTTTCGGGCCATCGGTGCCGTCGACTCGATATCGAGACTGGCCATGCGTTTGCGGTTGGATTGGCACTCTCAAGCCTAGAGTGCTAACTCGAAGTTACCAACGGCCTCACCGCCTGTCAATCGAGCCACACGCAATCCGCCTGTCGCCGGAAACGCCCAGATTGGCCTCACTCCCACAGCATAGTATCGTTGCCACGATACACCGGACCAAGGACCAAGATGGCAGCGTTCCAGACCGTCGGCATTACCGGCAAGCCCAACGACTCCGGCGTCGCCGATACTATCGGCCGAATCGCGGATCACCTGGACGCCGGGGGCTACCGCACCCTGCTCGATGCCGAGACCGTCCCTCCCATGCCGCACCGTTCCTTCACGATGCTGCCACGGGAAGAACTGGCTCGTGAGTCGGACCTGCTCATCGCCGTGGGCGGAGACGGCACGTTGCTCAATGCCGCACGACTGCTGGCGGATCATGAAGTCCCCATTCTGGGCGTCAACCGCGGGCGGCTCGGCTTTCTTGTGGACGTGTCACCCGGCGATCTCGGCGAGATCGACAGCGTCCTGGCCGGCGATTACATCGCCGACGACCGCATGCTGCTCACCGCTCAGGTGCGCCGTGGGGAGCAGGTGATCAGCGAGGGAATCGCGCTGAATGACGTCGTGGTGCACAAATGGAGCACCGCGCGAATGATCGATTTCGAAAGCTACATCGACGGCGAACTCTGCAATCAGCACCGCTCCGACGGGCTGATCGTCACTACGCCAACGGGCTCCACCGCCTACGCGATGGCCGGGGGCGGGCCGATCATGCACCCCAACCTCGACGCCATTGCGCTGGTTCCCATCTGCCCGCACACGTTGAGCAACCGGCCACTGGTGATAAGTGCCGACAGCACCGTGGAAATCGTGATTCATCCCGTCAGCCCGGACCAGATTCGGGTAAGCTGTGACAGCCAGGAGGATCTCGGCGTGGTCAATGGGGGGCGGATTGTAATCCGCAAGCGTGCCCGCAAGGTTCATCTTCTGCACCCCCCACGCTACCGCTACTTCGATATCCTCCGTGCCAAGCTGCGCTGGGGAGAGGGCAACCCGACATAGCGGGCTCCTCTTCGCGCGGCAGGCGACGATGCAAAACGGTCCGACAACGACAGGCCGCGGAATCCGGTGCCGATACCGGGCACGGCGGGTCCTTGGGCGCGGCCTGATCGCAACAGGAAACCAGTATGCTGCGGCACATTCACATTCGTGATTTCGCGATTGTCGACGCGGTCGACGTGGATTTCGAAGGGGGAATGACCGCCCTGACGGGTGAGACCGGCGCCGGCAAGTCCATACTTCTCGACGCCCTGGGGCTTTGCCTCGGCGATCGCGCGGACAGTGGAGCCGTTCCCGAACGGGCCGACCGCGCGGAGGTGAACGTCAGCTTCGACGTCACCGACAACCGCTCGGCAACAGACTGGCTGGAGGGCCAGTCCCTGGACGCCGACGGCGACTGCGTTCTCCGGCGCGTCGTTCAGCGCAACGGCCGCTCCCAGGCCTGGATCAACGGACGGCCCGTCCCGCTCCAGCTGCTCGGCGAGCTTGGAAATCACCTGGTGGACATTCACGGTCAGCACGCCCACCAGTCCCTGATGCGCACCGACGCTCAGCGCGAGGCGCTGGACGCCTATGCCAATCACGACGGACAGTTGCAGCAAGTGCGCGAGTTGCACGGCGAATGCCGCCGCCTGCGCAACGAAATTCGTCGCCTCGAGGGCGGGCAGGAAAGCTACGAGGATCGCCTGGAGCTGCTGCGCTTTCAGGTGAAGGAACTCGAGGACATCGGTCTGAATGCCGAGGAGATCCGTGACCTGGACCAGGAGCAACGGCGTCTGGCAGGCGCCGGCGAGACTCTCGAGGCCTGCCAGGCTGTTCTCAGCAGCCTCTACGACGACGAACACTCTGCCCAGTCCGCACTCAGCTCGGCGATTCGCCGGCTGGACGATCGTGTGGACCTGGACACGGCCATCGGCGGCGCGCACGAGCTCTTCAACAACGCCCTCGTGCAGCTCGAGGAGGGCTGCAACTCCCTGCGCCACTACGTGGACGCGGTGGAGCTGGACCCGGCGCGCCTGCAGTGGGTCGAGGAGCAGATTCAATTACTGAACGATCTGGCAAGAAAGCATCGCGTGCGCCCGGAGGAGCTCCCGGGGCGACTCGCGGAACTGCAGGGCGAACTGGCGGAGCTCGAGCAGGCGGAGGAACGCCTCGACGCCCTCACCGACCAGCTGGCCCAATGCCAGAACGACTATCGAGCCGCCGCGACGGAACTCAGTTATTCGCGGCAGCGGGCGGCGGTGGATCTCGGCGACAAGGTGACCGCGCTGATGCACGAGTTGGGGATGCCGGGGGGAGAGCTCGGCATCCGCGTCGCCCTGGCGCCGGAGGGCAAGATCACCTCTCACGGCCTGGACGACGTGCGCTTCGAGGTCCGGACAAACCCGGATCAGCGCTTCGCACCGCTGAACAAGGTCGCCTCCGGCGGCGAACTCTCAAGGATCGGGCTGGCCATGGAGGTGGCCGCGGCGGGAACCACTCATATTCCCACCCTCATATTCGACGAGGCGGACACCGGTATCGGCGGCGCCGTCGCGGAAGTGGTCGGGCGCAAGCTGCGCGAGCTCGGCGGCTATCATCAGGTGCTCTGCGTCACCCACCTGCCCCAGGTAGCCGCTCAGGCGCATCATCAGCTCAAGGTGGAAAAGGACACTGCGGCGGGGCGCACACGCACCGACATTGCATCCCTGGACACGGACGCCCGGACACAGGAAATCGCGCGGATGCTAGGCGGCGTGGAGATCACCGAGAACACGCTCAACCACGCCCGC
>JASFMS010000044.1:0-8272 GCA_050117435.1 Ectothiorhodospiraceae bacterium
CCTTCAACGCCTTCAGTCCTTTAGTCCTTCAGCCCTCCAGTCCTTGCAAAAAAATGTTCGTAGATTCCCATTGTCATTTTCACCTCCTGAAGGACAGTCCTGACGCCGACGCGGTGATTGCCGCGGCCGAGGCCGAAGGTGTCGGACACTTTCTCGACGTCGCCGTGGACGTTGAACACCGCGACGAGCTGGTGGCCTTCGCCGAGGCCCACGAGCAGGTGTGGACGTCGGTGGGGGTGCATCCAAGCGGCACGGGGGAGGACCCGGAGCCGGACATTCTGGTGTCGCTCTCACGTCACCCGAAGGTGGTGGCCATTGGCGAGACGGGGCTCGACTACGTCTACAACGAGGGCGACCTGGAGTGGCAGCGGGAACGGTTCCGGCGCCACGTTCGAGCCGCCCGCGCCGCGGGCAAACCCGTCATCGTCCATACCCGTGGTGCCCCGGAGGACACGGTGACCATTCTGCGGGAAGAGCGAGCCGACGAGGTGGGCGGGGTAATCCACTGTTTCACCGAGGACTGGGACAGCGCTCGGGCGTTCATGGATCTGAACTTCCATATTTCCCTGTCCGGCATACTCACTTTCCGCCGGGCGGAGGCCCTGCGGGAGACCGCGGCGCGGATCCCCCTGGATCGACTGTTGATCGAAACCGACGCACCCTACCTGGCGCCGGTACCCCATCGCGGCCGGGAGAACCGGCCCGCCTGGGTCCGGCACACGGCGGAATGCCTGGCGAAAGTGAAGGGCGTTTCCCTGGAGGAGGTGGCCGAGCGGACCACCGCAAATTTCTTCAGTCTGTTCCGGCCCGAGACCTGAGGGACAGCAGCGTTTCCACTGCTCGGTCAAGCTGTTGCCGGTCGTTGTAGAAGTGCGGCGAGAAGCGAATGCCGCCGCCGCGAGCGGCGCAGATCACACCCTCGCCGCGTAGCTCGCGGAACAGCCGGCCAGGCTCGGCGCCCGCCACCCGGAACGTGACGATTCCTGCGTGACGCGCCTGTGCCGACGGCGTGAGCAGCTCCAGGCCGGGTTCCGCGGCGACACGATCCATAAGGTACCGGGCATTGGAAATCACGTGGCTTTCCACGGTTTCCGGACCCGTTTCCTCCAACAGCGACAGGCTGGCGTCCAGGGCGTGGATTCCCAGCGAATTCGGACTGCCGGCCTCGAATCGACGCGCGTCTCGGGCAGGTTCCCAGTCCGTGCGGTCGTAGTCGCCCATGGCGGCGGCCATGTGCCAGCCGTACTGCAGCAGATTCAGGGCATCACGGGCACGAGGAGTCGCGTACAGAACCCCGATCCCTTCGGGACCCAGCATCCATTTGTGGCCGTCGGCGACAACGAAGTCGGCCCCGCACCCGGGTGCATCGAACGCGAGCGCGCCAAGGGACTGGATGGCGTCCACGCAGAAGAGGGTGCCGTTGGCGCGGCAAGCCGCGCCCAGGCGGCTGAGGTCCATCCTCAGCCCACTGGCGTACTGCACCGAGCTCACCGGCAGTACCCGGGTGCGCTCATCCATGGCATTCAGCAGGGCGTC
Organism: Ectothiorhodospiraceae bacterium; assembly: GCA_050117435.1. Taxonomy (GTDB): domain Bacteria; phylum Pseudomonadota; class Gammaproteobacteria; order Nitrococcales; family Nitrococcaceae; genus JASFMS01. The sequence continues at coordinate 1,537 of JASFMS010000044.1, forward strand.
CTCGGGCGAGTCCGTGGAAGCCAGACTGACATCCCGGACCTCCACACCGAAGCGCTGTGCCAGGGACTCCCAAACCATGCGGTTGGACGGGAATTCCTGATCGTTGATGACCACGTTGTCGCCGCCACGCCAGTCGAGTCCGTAAGCCACCAGGGACAGACCCTCGGACGTGTTTTTGACCAATGACACGTCCGAGGTATCAACGCCGCCAAGCAGGCGCGCCAGGCGTTCCCTGAGCCTGCGTTCAACAGCCAGCCAGTCGGGATAGTCGGCAGCGCCTCTGACTGCGTTTTCCTCGGCGAACGCGGCTACGGCATCCGCTGTACGTCGTGGCCACGGGCCAACGCCGGCGTGATTCAGGTAGAGGAGGGAATCGTCGTGAGGGAATTCCGGGTGCATCAGCTGAACAACTGGTCGAAGATTCGGAAGCCCGCCAGATAGGTGCCCGCAGCGGAACCAATGGTGGAAAACAGGAACACGAGCAGGGTGCGCGAGACGCGATTGGACCACCAGCCACGAAGCCGGGTCACGTCCTGGCGCAGGGTCCGGAAATGACCCACCGTGGGCTTGCGCAGAGCCATTTCCGCCGCGGCGGTGACGAACCCCGCGCCGATGGTCGGGTTGAGGGAGGTCAGCGGCGCGGCCACGAACGCCGTGATCACCGTGAGCGGGTGAGCGAACGCAATGAGCGCGCCAAGCGCGGACAGGCTGCCGTTTATGACCACCCATTCGGCGACCAGGCGGAAGCCCAGAGACGGGCTGCGGGCGAACCCGGCGATGAAGCCGGCGAAAATCAGGCCCACAACCACCCAGGGGATGTAGCCGACCCAGCGCGCCTTGGGCGGTGTCTCGTCCAGGCTGCGAATCTCCTCGGCGGGGTCAGCCTCGCCTTTCTCAAGGGCCTCCTGCAGACCGGCCAGATGGCCCGCACCCACTACCACCAGTGCATGGCGTGGTTTGTGGTCGCGGATTTCCTGGCGCAGGCGCGCCGCCATATAGCGGTCCCGCTCGGCAATCAGCGCATCGTAAAGAATGGCCGAGCGCTCAGCGAACTCGGAAAAGGTGGACTCGAGTATATCCCCTTCTTTGAGTCGCTCGATTTCCTCCTCGGAGATCTTTTCGCGGGAGAGAATGCTCGCCAGCAACCCGGACATGAGCATGAGCCGCTGCCACCAGGGTACCCGGCGATAGACACGTTTCAGGGTGGTGCCGATTTCCCGGTCCACGAGCCGGACGGGAATCTCCGCCGCCGCCGCGCTCTTGATCGCGGCGTCCATCTCCGCGCCGGGGCGGATGTCGAACTGCTCCGCCAGGCGCTGCTGGTAGGCGCCCAGGGCGAGGCTCGCCGCCACCATGCCGGCCTTGCCGCCGCGGATCACCTCGAAGAGGTTCATCTGCTCCAGCGAGTCCGGCTGGGTCAGCGCCCGGTAGCGGCTTTCGCACAATTCCACCGCCACCGTGTCGTAATCGCCGCCGGCTATAAGCCGGGCAACCTCCTCCGCGCTGGTTCGGGAGACGTGGGCGGTTCCGAGGAGCGTCAGCCGCGTATCGTCGACAACGACGTGGCGGACGGGCTGCGAGCCTTCGGTCTGCTGCGTTTCGCTGGTATTCGCTTCCATGAGAGCCGGGATTATGGCGGAAGACGCACGCCGCCACAAACGCCCTGGCGACCTATCGATGCGGCGGTGCACCAATGCGATGCCCGCTGCTTGGGCTATGGTTTTCGTGACTTGATCACACAGTTTACGGTATGGCGACGTTGCCACTGACTATGGGGAGATAGCGTCGATGGATATGAACAATGAGCGGCAACTGCCGCTCCCGCAGCAACAGGTGTGGGAAGCGTTGAACGACCCCGAAGTGCTGGCGGCCTGCATTCCCGGCTGTGAATCCATGGAAGAGGTGGAAGAGAACGTCTATAGAGCCACCGTCACGCAGAAGGTCGGCCCGGTTAAAGCGCGGTTCAAGGGCCGGGTGACGGTGTCGGAGCAGCAACCGCCTTCCGCCTATCGTCTTTCTTTCGAGGGGGACGGCGGAAGCGCCGGCTTCGCAAAAGGTGAGGCCGACGTCACCATCTCCGAGGAGGGCGACGGTTCGCGCATCGGCTACACCGTCAAGGCTACGGTGGGAGGGAAGCTGGCACAGGTAGGATCGCGGCTGGTGGACGGCGCGGCGCGAAAGACGGCCGACAAGTTCTTCGACAATCTGGTCGAGCACCTGGGTGGCGGCGAAGAAGCGGCGAAAGGCGGCGAGGCGGAGGAAAAGGGCGCGGAGGCGCCCCAAGCGGCCGCGCCGTCGGCGCAGCCGGAGGCCGGTGGCAGTCGCGCGGTCTGGGGCGTGGCGGCAGTGGTCGTCATCCTTCTGCTGGTAATCCTGTATCTGATCTTCTGATTACACCAGCGGCGACGGCCTTTTTCGGCCGTGTGCCTTGCGCCGTCGGCGCTCGCGACTAAGCTCACGAACATGCCCGGTGGAACAATTTGAATCAGGCTGTACAGCCGACCCCGGAACGAATTGCCCGTGCAAGGGATCTCACAATCAGGACAACGACGTGGAGGAGGCAAGGCGGCAATGTCGGTAACCATATCTCTTACCGTGAACGGTAATGCGGTGTCCCAGGAGGTGGACCCGCGCACGCTGCTGGTGGATCTGCTGCGCCAGCATCTCGGCCTCACCGGCACCCACGTGGGGTGCGATACCGGTCAGTGCGGGGCGTGCACCGTTCATATGGACGGGCGGGCGGTGAAGTCCTGCTGCGTCTTCGCCGCTCAGGCGGAGGGCGCCGAGGTGGTCACCATCGAGGGCCTTGCCGACGGCAAGGAGGAACTGCATCCAATGCAGGCGGCGTTCAAGGAGAACCACGGCCTGCAGTGCGGGTTCTGTACGCCGGGCATGGTGATGGCGGCCGTGGGGCTGTTGAAGGACAACCCCAATCCCACCGAGGCGGAGATCCGCGAGGGACTGGAGGGCAACTACTGCCGTTGCACCGGTTACCACAACATTGTCCGCGCCGTGCAGGCGGCGGCCGCGCAGATGAGGGGGTAACATCATGAGCGATACGGGAATCGGAAAGTCCGTCAAACGCCGTGAAGACGATCGCTTCCTGCGCGGGCAGGGCCGCTACACCGACGACATGCACTTCGCCGGCGAGACAGCGGCGTATTTTCTGCGTTCGCCCCACGCCCACGCGGAGATAAAATCCATCGATACCAGTGCCGCGAAACAGGCGCCCGGTGTGGTTGCCGTATTCACCGGCGAGGATCTCGCCGCCGACGGTATCGGCGGGTTGCCCTGCGGCTGGCAGATCACCGACGTGGACGGCAATCCCATGAAGGAGCCGGCCCACCCGGCCCTTGCCCAGGGCCGCGTGCGGTACGTGGGTGATCACGTGGCCGTGGTCATCGCGGAGACCTACTACCAGGCCAAGGACGCGGCCGAGCTCGTCGATGTGGACTACGAAATGCTGCCGGCGGTGGTGTCCACGGCGCAGGCGGCGGAGGCCGGTGCGCCGGCGGTTCACGACGAGGCGCCGGATAACGTCTGCTACGTCTGGGCCCTGGGCGAGAAGGACGCGGTGGATGACGCCTTCTCCAAGGCGGATCACGTGACCAGCCTGGATCTGGTGAACAACCGGCTGATCCCCAACGCCATCGAGCCCCGTGCGGCCATTGCGCTGTACTCGCCCGGCGAGGATCGCTACACCCTCTATACCACCAGTCAGAACCCCCACGTGACCCGTCTGCTGATGAGCGCGTTCGTGCTGAACGTGCCCGAGCACAAGGTTCGTGTGGTGGCACCGGACGTGGGCGGCGGCTTCGGCTCCAAGATCTACCACTACGCCGAAGAGGCGGTCCTCACCTGGGCCAGCCGCAAGGTGGGCCGGCCGATACGGTGGACCGCCGAACGCTCGGAGTCGTTCCTCAGCGACGCCCACGGGCGGGACCACATCACCCACGCCGAACTGGCCATGGACACCACCGGCAAGTTCCTCGGGATGCGGGTTCACACCACCGCGAACCTGGGCGCGTATCTGTCCACGTTCGGCCCGGCGATACCGACCATTCTCTACGCCACCCTGTTGGCCGGTCAGTACACGACGCCGGCCATCCACTGCGAAGTGAAGGCGGTGTTCAGCAACACCACGCCGGTGGACGCCTACAGAGGCGCGGGACGGCCGGAAGCCACCTATGTGGTGGAGCGGCTCGTGAGTGCGGCGGCGAAGGAAATGGGGCTGAGCCAGGCGGAGATCCGCCGCCGGAACTTCATCCCCAAGGACGCGTTCCCTTACCAGACGCCGGTGGCCCTCAATTACGACGTGGGCGACTACGACGCCACGCTGACGGAAGCCATGAAAATGGCCGACGTGGACGGATTCGAGGCCCGGCGCCAGGAAGCCGAGCAACGCGGGCGCTATCGCGGCATCGGCTACTCGGCCTACATCGAGGCCTGCGGTCTGGCGCCGTCCAATATCGCCGGTGCCCTGGGTGCCAGGGCGGGGCTATACGAATCCGGCGAGATCCGCCTGCACCCCACCGGCAAGGTCACGGTTTTCACCGGCTCCCACAGCCACGGCCAGGGCCACGAAACAACGTTCGCGCAGATCGTTTCCGAGCGGCTGGGCGTGCCCATCGACGACGTTGACATCGTGCACGGGGACACGGATCGAGTGCCCTTCGGTATGGGGACGTACGGCTCGCGGTCGCTGGCGGTGGGCGGCTCCGCGCTGTCCAAGGCGCTGGACAAGATCGTCGAGAAGAGCAAGAAGATCGCGGCGCACATGCTGGAGGCGTCGGAAGGCGACATCGAGTACGACAGCGGCACCTTCCGCGTCGCCGGCACCGACAAAACCCTGAGCATGGGCGAGGTGGCCTTCTCGGCCTACGTGCCCCACAACTACCCGCTGGAGAGCCTGGAGCCGGGACTGGACGAAAACGCGTTCTACGACCCGACCAACTTTACCTATCCCGCGGGCACCCACATCTGCGAAGTGGAGATCGACCCGGAAACGGGGCGCGTAGAGATCGTCAACTTCACCGCGGTGGACGACTTCGGCAACATCATCAATCCCATGATCGTCGAGGGGCAGGTGCATGGCGGCATTGCCCAGGGCGTGGGGCAGGCGCTGCTGGAAGGCTGCGTCTACGACGCCGACAGCGGCCAGCTCGTCACCGGCACCTACATGGACTACACCATGCCGCGCGCCGACGACGTTCCCAGCTTCCAGGTGGGCACCAAGAACACACCCTGCACCCACAATCCGCTGGGCGTGAAGGGCTGTGGCGAAGCGGGCGCCATCGCCGCGCCGGCAGCAGTTATCAACGCCGTTGTGGACGCGTTGTCACCGCTGGGGATTACCGATATCGAAATGCCGGCGACGCCGAGCCGGGTTTGGCAGGCCATACAGGACGCCAAGTCCCGGCAGGCGGCGTAGAGGAGGAAGCCAGCATGTATGCATTCAACTATCACCGGCCCACGAGTCTGCAGGAGGCCATGTCGCTGCTGCAGCAGGGCGAGGATGCCAGCGCCTACGCCGGCGGGCAGACGCTGATTCAGTCACTGCGCCAGCGCCTTGCCCAGCCCAGCGATCTGGTGGACCTGGGCGCCATCGATGAGCTGCGCGGCATCCGCCGCGAGGGCGACCGGATCGTCATCGGCGCCATGACCCGGCACGCGGAAGTGGCCTCGTCATCCGACGTGGCGCAGGCGATACCCGCGCTGGCGGTTCTCGCGGGCGGCATCGGGGATGCGCAGGTCCGGAACATGGGCACCATCGGCGGCTCCATCGCCAATAACGACCCCGCCGCCGACTACCCGGCGGGATTGCTGGGGCTGGGCGCCACGGTCCACACCAGCAGCCGGGACATCATCGCCGACGACTTCTTTGTCGATATGTTCGAAACGGCACTTGAGCCCGGCGAGATCATCAAGGCCGTGAGTTTCCCCATTCCGCAGCGCGCGGGTTACGTGAAGTTCGAGCAGCCCGCGTCCCGATACGCCCTGGTGGCCGTGATGGTAAGCCAGGGGGCCGACGGCGTGCGGGTAGCCGTGACTGGTGCGGCGGCCAGTGTCTTTCGGGTTTCGGAGATGGAACAGGCGCTTGCGTCAAACTTCTCACCAGACGCGGTAGCCAACATCCAGGTGCCACCGGACGACATGAACGCCGACATCCACGGCAGCCCGGAGTACCGCGCCCACCTGGTGAACGTCATCGCCCAGCGTGCGGTAGCCGCGGCCAACAGCAGCCAATGACCGCCCACGGGGCGGGTCGTTTCGGCCCGCCCCGCCCACTGGTACCCCTATGACCGATACGCCCGCAACCGCGCAGACAAGCCTTCCCCAATCCATAGACGACCTTCTCGCGCTGCTGGAGCGGGGCGAATACGTCGCCGACCGGCAGTTGGCCACTGCCCTTTATCTCAGCCTGCGGATGGGCCGCCCCATCTTTCTCGAGGGTGAGGCCGGCGTTGGCAAGACGGAGATCGCCAAGGTGCTTTCGGAGCGCCTCGGGCGGCGTCTCGTGCGCCTGCAGTGCTACGAGGGCCTGGACATCGGCTCCGCCGTTTACGAATGGAACTACCAGCGCCAGATGATCGAGATCCGCCTGGCGGAAGCGGCAGGCGGAGCCGACCGGGAGCATCTGGCCGACGACATCTTCGACGAGCGCTTTCTGATCCGGCGTCCGCTGCTGCAGGCGCTTAATGCGGATCTTGCCGGCCCGCCGGTGCTGCTCATCGAC
>JASFMS010000045.1:0-8232 GCA_050117435.1 Ectothiorhodospiraceae bacterium
CTCGTCGATGTCGTCGAACGTGACCCGGGCGGCGCCTTCATAGGTGGCGCGGGCGATTCGAAGCTGCGCTTCCACCTCGTTCTCAAGCTGGTCCAGCTCCAACTTCTTGGCCTGGTAGTCGGCTCGCAGCTGCAGCAGTTCTTCCGATTTCTTTCGAATTTCCTCCCGGCGTTCGCGGTTTTCGCGGCCCAGCTCCACTTCGAACTGAGCAAGCTCCGCCCGCGCCAGCTCGTAGGTGCTGCGCTTCGCACGGTATTCCCGCTCCCTGGCTTCCACCTCCTGTCGTGAGACGCCGCCACCGCCCGCGGACTCGTACAGATTCCGGTACTTGCGCGCCTCCCGCTCGGCGTAGGCCAGCTCGCCTCTCGCCTCCTGCAGCTTGGTTCGTGCCTTCTGCAGCCGGATTTTCTGCTCCTCGGCCAGCTTCGCCATGGCTTCGGTTCGCCGCTTTTCATACTCGGCTTCCGCCGCTTCGATGCGCACTTCGAAGAGTTCCAGCTGCTGCTCTATCACCTGCTTGCGCGCGGGCAACAGCTCCTCCCGACGTTCCGCCTCTCCGAGCCTCAGACGGGCCTCCATCGCCCGGGTCGCCAGCTCCACGGCGTTCACAGCATTCAACCGCGCCAGGACGTCGCCCTTGGACACCGGCATTCCCTCGGCGACGTAGATATCCACCAGCTCGCCGTCCACGGGAGAATGAATGCGGCGCTCCTCCTGCTCCGGTCCAAGCACGCCCTGCGCGCTGACCGTGACGTCGGCCCGGCCGATGAACGACCATGCGCCGGCGGCGACCAACAGAGCGAACAGCACCCAGATCAGGCCTCGGATGAGGCGGGAAGGCTCGGACATGAGGATCGTGACGCCTTCGGCGCTGTGATCCTCCAGCGCCTGCCGGAGGTCTTTCCCGGGTTCCCGTTGCGCGCTCATTGTCTTTCCTCCCCGGGCGCGGGAAGCAGCGCCAGTTTGGCCTGCAGCAACGATGCTTCCAGAACGATGTGCATGTCCTCGAGCCACTGTCGCTGCCGCTTGACCTCGGCCTGTACGGTCTCGTGCAGTTCCCGCACCGCCACGGGCGGTTCCAGGGCCAGGATCCGGTAAATCTCCGCCGCAGCGAAAATGCCGTCCTGGGCGCGGGACAATCGCTGCGCCTGATGCCTGTACGAATCGGACACCGGGTCTTCAAGCCGCAGGAGGCCGTCGATTCCGCCGTCGTCCCGGTAAGCACGCCAGCCTTCCGACGCCTTTTTGAACTCAAGGTCCGCCTGCTCCAGTGCCTGTTTCCGGTAGCGCTGGTAGTCATCATTCAACGCCTGTCGCAACCGGGCGTCCTCCACCGGGTCCAGCCCGGCGTAGAACACAAGCATCCGGCGCCCGTATTCCTCGCTGTCGCGGGCCTGCATCAGGGATCGGTAATCCGAGAGCACGGTTTCATAGCGCTTCAGCCGACGCGTCGCCACCTCGCCCCACGGCCCGGACTCCAGTTTTCTGAGCGTCTCGAAGGCGGCATTCCACTGCCCGGCCGCCCAGGCCTGCGACGCCCGCTCGTAGGCCGCGGCGACCTCCGGCGAGGGCAGTTCCGCGTTGAGCCGGCCGGCGGCGTCGCGGAACGGCGGTGTCGCGAAATCCGTCTGCCGCGCTAGCCGGAGCGCCGTTTTCAGGTCGTGCTCCCCGATGGCATTTTTCAGCGCCGTCCAGTTGTCGAGATCGGACCGCAGCCGGTCGGTGCCGACAATCGTCGGGTACTTGGCATCGAACTGGTCGAATACACCGGGCAGCGTCTCGCTCTGCCCGCCGGCCAGGCGTTCACCAACGGTTTTCTCCAGGGTGGCAATGGCGGCGAGGTGCACGGACTTCTCGTTCTGCAGCGCGACCAGGTGGCTCATGGCGCGGGTGGCCGTCGGCTTCAGCGCCGCTGTGTAAGTCATGAGCCGGTTCAGCAGATTCCTGTGGCCCCGCGGGTCCTCCTCCCACCACGCGACAAGTCGGTTGATTCGCTTCTCGTGACGGAACATCTCGAGGGGCGCGTCGATTCCGCCGCGTTCGGCGACGAATCGCTCCAGCCGGGTCATCCACTCCATCAACGCAAGGGCGTTGCGCGCGTCCGGATTCTGCCGGCCGTCACCCTCGACAGCGGCAAGGGCCTGCGCGGCCGCATCGAACTGCCCCTGCCCCAGAGACTTGGACCAGATCGGCACCACGTGCCGCACAAGGCTCTCGGTGGCCAGCAGCCTCATGCTCTCCGCCTGCGGATGCGTCCGCAGGTAATCAGCCGCCACTTCGACCGCATCGCCGTAGCGGCTCTCCGCCATGAGCTGACGCACCTCCCGCTCCGGGCCACCGGCCATGTAGAAGCCAAACGGAATCCCCAGGGCCAGAACCACCCCCGCGACCACCGCAACGCCCACCCACCGCCGCCGCTTTGCGCCGCGGGCGTCGTCGGAGAGAGCGCCACGCAGTTCCGAGGCGAATACCCGCACACGTCCGAGAAGCCCAACGCGGGCGCTTCCGGCCCCGGCCTTGGCCTTGGCCGCCGGCGCGTCATTGGCCGCACCACCGTTGTCGGCCTCTTCACCCTGCCCCTCCGCCTCATCTGCAGGGCAGAATGCGTCCAGGAAAGAATCCGCCGACGACAGGAAGATGGTGCCGGGCTCACGGTCTCGTCCCGCGGGTTCCGGAGCGGCAGGCCCCACATCGGCGCGATAGGCGAAGAAGTCCCCTCCGAATGAAACGGTCGTTCCGTCCACCAGCGGAACCGGGCGCTCGCCCACCGGCTCGTCATTCAGGAAAGTGCCGTTCGTGCTTCCCAGATCTTCCACGTAAAGCGTGTCGTGGGCCTGGTAGATCAGCGCATGACGCCGTGAGAGGTAGCGACCTTCCTCGGCAGAAGCGGCGACGTAGCGGGCAAAGACCCCCACATCCTTGCCCACCAACAGGGGAAACCGTTCCACGGCGATGGGGTCGAGCCCGCTCTGCCCGGACACGGGGACCAGAGTCAAAGACAGCCCTCCGGGCCGTTCCTCCCCGGGCCGTGGCGTCTCTTCGAGAGAAACCCGGTACGACAGCGCGTCGCCGAAACATACCTCGTCGCCGTCGTGCACCTTCACGGCGCGCCGCCGCACGGGCTCGCCGTTCACCCGGGTTTCGCCACCGTCGCCCAGATCCACGACATAGGCCGCGCCCCCCTGCTGAAAGAGCCTGGCGTGCCGCTCCGCCAGGCCGGCGGCCGCCGCATCGGACAGCCCCGCGAAGGGGGGCTCGTGTCGGCCGACGGCAAAGAGATCATCGTTGATGACGATCTCCCCCGCGTCGCTCCGAGAAACGGGCCTGAGAACGATTTTCATAATCGCTGTCACCCGCGTGCCCGGCTTATGCCGGCCCGCTACTGCGTTGTCGTTCGAGAGACGGCCGCACTGGGCCAACCGCCTCCAAGGGCCTTGTACAGGGTCACGGTGTCCGTAAGGATCTGTTGGTGCACCGCGAGCAGCCGCTGTTCCGCCGCCAGGAGCGTGCGCTCCGACTCGAACAGCTCGAGCTGGGAGACCAGGCCGGCGTCCAGTTGCCTGCGGACCTGGGCGTCGACGACCCTCAGATCCTCCACCTGCTGCGTTATCACCCGCCGCTGGTCCTTGCGATAGGCCAGGTTGACCAGGGCGTTCTCCACCTCCTCGAACGCTGTGAGCACGGTCTTGCGGTACCGCTCCTCCGCGGTTCGTGCCTGGGCCTCGTTGACCAGAACCTGGGTTCGGGTCTCGGGATCGAATATCGGGATATCGATGGAAGGGGCGAGCCCCAGGGTGAAACCCTTCAGCAGCTTGGACAGAACGCTGCTTGCAAGCCCGCCCTCACCAGTCAACGAGAACGACGGCAGACGGGCCAGCCGGGCCTGTCCCACCAGATCGTGTGCCTGAAGGACCCGATACTCGGCGGCGACGATGTCCGGGCGGCGCTCCAGCAGGTCCGAGGGCAACCCGGCCGGGACCTGCAGCGGCTGAACCGTGGCACGCAGACCGGCCTCCGGGACCTTCAGGTTGCCGGCAGAGACACCAACCAGTGTTGCCAGCTGGTTTTCCGCCACGCCCCGTCGACGACGCAGGTCCAGCAGCTGCTGTTCCAGGTCCCTCACCTCGGCGCGCTGCTGCAGGACCCGGGTTTGCGGGACGATGCCGTTGTCGAGCTGGCGTTCGAGAATGGCCAGAATCTGCCGGTTCTTCTCCAGCGCCGCCTCCTGCTGCTGGCGTTGTTCGTCCAGCTGGCGGATGAGGAAATAGGTCTCCGCAACGTCGGACACCAGTGTGAGATAGCCGGCCCGCCACTCCGCCTCCGTGGCCCGAAGACCGGCCTGCTGCGCCTGGACGCCCTTCTCGAGCTTTCCCCAGATGTCGAGTTCCCAGCTAAGCGAAACCTGGGCACTGTACTGCCGGGAGGTCACGGGGTCGGCAAACTCGCCCGGAAGCACTTCCGGTCGGGATCGCGTCAGCGCGGCCTCAGTGCTGCCGCGCACCGTGGGCTGAGTAGCGGCTTGCTCCCGGCCCAGTGCAGCCCTCGCCTCGTCCACGCGGGCGGCGAGTATCCGCAGGTCGATGCCCTGCGCAATCGCCTGGTCCACGAGCGAATCCAGGTAGGGGTCCCTGAACCCGGTCCACCAGTCTCGGCGAACCGTTGTCGCGGGCGAGACTCTGGGATCCGGAGCGCGCGACCACGCTTCTTTTTCGGGCGTCTCGGGACGCTGGTAGTCGGGACCGGCCAGGTTACTGCAGGCGCCGAGCACGACGAGGCACACGCCCGCCAGGAAAAGACGGAGGATATTCCTTGGAACGAAGCGCGTGACGGGAACGAAAGCTCCAATCCGCGTCAGGGATTTTGGTTCCCCTCGAGGCATGGCGACCTCCACAGGGAAGCGTGCCCACGACGGCGCCCTGCCCCGTCGTGAACAGTTCACTTCATTGAAGTCTGGCCCATACCGGACGGGGGTCAATGCGCAATCGGGATTCATGGTGCCGAGCCGCCTCAACCGCCGGTTCCGATGCGCTGGGCACCGAAGAATCCGCCGTCGAACAGGTTCGCCTGCTGGGTAATGTTGGCGGCAGTGCCGAACGCGAATGCCGTCTGCTGGATGTAGGCGTACTTGAAGTCCGGCGTACTGACCGCGACGGCGGTCTGCTGGGCGAAAGTGAACGGCTGGGAGTACAGCCACTGCGCAAGCATGCGGCGGTAACCCACGCGCCGCCCGAGGACGTAGGCGGCCTCCAGGGCGCGGGATCCGCCTGCGAGACGGCGCCGTTCCCGGGCGGGTGAGGACTCGAGATCCCGTATGGCGACAGCGGCCATGTCTCCTCTCCTGTTTCTGCAGTCCACCGTGGCCGGTTCGCGGAAGCGGAACCTTGAGCGTTTCCGGTGGTGCTTATACCGTTAGCACGCTCCATGCCAACCGAGGTCGAGCCCTATTTCATTGATTTCTCAACGATTACAGGGCGGCCCCCCATTTCCCGGCGCGAGTTCGGGGTAATCTGTTGGTTATTGGAAGACAGCTACTTGAAGATGTGTTGGTTGCGAACCGTCACCGTAGACTCCCCATAAGACGATTCCGATTTCGCCGGAAACAGAAAGGCCGGCGCGGGCCCCTGTGAGCCCCTCGCCGGCCTGTTCGGTTCGATCAGATCTGGATGCCGGTGAACTGATCGATTACAGGGCCTTTTCCGCCGCCGCTAAAGGCGAAGGCCACCTGAGTGGCGAAGGCGAAATTGATGCCCTCGAGCACCCGCTTGGGGTCGTAGAGTCCGCCGCCGTGGCCGGGGCCGAAGCCGCCGCGCAGCCGCGTGCGGGCCTGGCGGTCCAGTTCCCGCGTGGCGGGCAGATCGGAAATACGTAGCGTCGTCATTGGCCGTTTCTCCTCGATTGGGTTGGTTGTGGCTCCCTTCTGAAACAAGCGGCGGGGCTGCTGGCCCCGCCGCCGGGAGCCCTCGGGCGATTAGCCCTGGTTGGCGTTGACCGTGATACCCAGGTTCTGGTTGACGGCGCCGAAGCCCAGGTTGGACGCCATCTGCACGGCGTTCACCGCCACGTTCTGGTACTTGCTGCTGTTCGTGGGGAAGTACGGCAGCACGTGACTGCGCAGCTCCGGCTTGCGGACTTCCAGCAGCTTGCCGCCCTTGACCGCGCAGACCGCCTCGCGGTCCAGCTCGCGGGTGATGCTCAGCTCGCGAATATGAATCGTTGCCATGATCGTGTACTCCTGATGGTGCGTTGAGTCTCTGTATTCGCCGGCGGCGGCGGGAGTTCCCCGCCGCCGCGGAACCGGGCCGGTTAGGCCTGGTTGGCGCTGACGCCGATCGCCATGTTCTGGGTGATCGAACCGAAGCCCTGGTTGCTCGCCAGCTGCACCGCGTTCACGGCGATGTTCTGGTTCTGCGTCCGGGTGCTCGGGAAGAACGGGTAGGAGAACCGGGGCTGGTAGAGCTCCGGCGTCCAGCCGCCCTTCACGCTGGTGACGGCCTTGCGGTCCAGGGTCTCGGCAAAGCTGAGGTCGCTGATGATGAGGTGTGCCATGTCTGTCTCTCCTGTGTCGGTCGATGATGCTGTCGGTTTCAAGTTCCAAGAGCGTCTTCGCTCTCGGGGACGGTAATTGCACCTCCCGTGCCAGCGCCGTACCGAAACGGGAAAGTTTTCGGCAACATACTGTTCCATCGATGTTTTATTTCGCGGCAGCCGGTTTTTCGCTCGTCCTGACGCGGTTCCCGGACGCACGATTGGTTTGTGTTGGAACAACACCGGAACCGGAAATGGTGTCTCACGCACGACACCGGCACCCACATCAAGGCGACGCCCCGGCGCGGGGCTCCGCCGACTAGACTTTGGTGAGACCCGACTACCCGCCGTCCCGGCGCACGCGCGATGGACAAGGAAACGATTCACCCGGAGGGTATGGTCGACGCCGATGGCGATGGGGCACCGCCGGCCCCGGAGGATTACACTGCGCTACGGCGTCTGGCGACCAATCCGGAATACCGGCTTGTCGTCTCATTCGGCGGTGGAGCCATTGCAGGCGTCTGCGGCAACATCGCGCTGGCTTCTCTTCTGGAGGAACTGGAACTCAGACAGCAAATAGCCGAGATCTGGGGAACCAGCGCCGGCGCCATCGTCGGCGGCTGCTGGGCCAGCGGCACGGATGCGGCAACCATGCGAGAGATCCTGCTCTCCGCGCCAGCCGGCGAGTCCGTGGACGTCTGTTACCGCTCGCTGATCGCCTCTCTGGTTTTCCGCCCGCTGGGGCGCCCCCTGCCGGACGGCCTGGTGCGCGGAAAACGATTCGAACGGACCATCGACACGGGGCTCCGGGTCAAGGACTTCGAGAGCTGCCCCACGCCGTTTCGCTGCATCGCCTGCAGCGATGACGGCCAACACCGTCGAAAGGTGTTTCGCAAGGGAAGCCTGCTACCCGCCATTCGCGCCAGCATGAGCCTGCCGGGAATTCTGGAACCGGCGCCGCCACTGGATGGAGACGACTGCGGGTTCTACGATGGCGCGCTTGTCGAGAAAACGCCCCTGATCTCACCCATCGCCGAACATCTGCGTGCCGGTGACGACCGAAAGCTCCTGCTGCTTGCCACCCATTTCAGCGGACAGGAACGAGGGATTCCGGCCCGCGGATTCATACACCGCTTCGTTCAGAGCATCCACGCGATGGAGGAAGCGCTCTGGGAGTATCAGCTCAAGGAAGCCCGTCGCCACAGCAGCGACATGGTGAACGTGGTTCTGCTCAATCCCCACATCGAAGAACCCGGCCTCTTCGATCTGCGACACGCACCGGAGCACTACCGGCACGCGCGCCGGGACTTCATGGGGAAGCTGCGGGATGGGTGCTTTGCGCTGACGTTCGGGGTGGACTGAGGGCTGAAGGACTGAAGGACTGAAGGACTGAAGGACTGAAGGACTGAAGACAGGATGGCATCGTCGGGTTGATTGTCCGATGATTTCCATGCCGAAGACTCCGTTCAGGCGATGATGGGCATCGCTGCGCTCTGCCCATCCTGCGGGACTGAGGACTGAAGTGAGGATGACCAGATCGCCTTACTTATCAGCGACCTTCTTTGCGCCCAGACCCCGTAGGCCGGAATAAGGGCCGACAGGCCCGTTTCCGGCATTTCCGGCGGTCGCCGTGCCGGGACGCCGGGAACGCTGCGCTTATCCCGGCCTACCTGCTTTACATGCTTGCGGTTTGGTTCGGTCCACGAT
>JASFMS010000046.1:0-8224 GCA_050117435.1 Ectothiorhodospiraceae bacterium
TGGACGCGACCATATCGCGAACCAGGCCGCGCGCCTCGTTCGTTTCCACACTGCGGCCGAGCCGGATGTCCTGGAAAACCTGGTCCACGAATCCACGGCTGCGCTCGCGCACGTTGCGGGCGATGCGCAGCAGCTCGCGGAAACGGGACTCGTCCGGATAGCTGTCGGCACCGAACGCCGAGGCGACGTCGTTGTGAACCTCCCGGCGCGAACGCGGGGGCAGCTTGTAGATCTTGGCCCCGCCGGTTTCACCGCGCTTGCGCGGCGTGGCCGGACCGGTTGCGTTCAGGCGCTTCAGTGCCGTGGCGTCGGACCGCTCCGGATCCACGTACACATAATCGCAGTGCTCGCGCAGCTGCTCGATCTCGGTGCTGGAGTTGAGCGGAAAGCCCTGAAACAGGAACGGCGTCTCGAGCCATGGCCGGTCCAGCTCCACCACGTAGAGCCCGAGCACCAAGTCTTCCACAGGGACCATTTGCTTCGTCTGCATTGCCCCCTCCCAGGCGAGTCCGCGCAATTCCCCCGATACCTGCGCGGACAATCAGTCTATCGCCAACACGGCGAAGGCGATACCCGTTCCCGACGTTGCGCATTACAATACCGGCGGAATTCGGAGGTACCCATTGCTTACGACACTTCGCGACCTTTCCGTCACCCTTGGCGAACGCCAGCTGCTCGACAGCGCCTCTTTCACGGTCCGGCCGGGACAGCGCATCGCCGTGATCGGGCGCAATGGCTGCGGCAAGAGCACGCTGCTGCGGATTCTCGCCGGCAAGGAGCACCCGGATGGCGGCTCCATCGAGCGCCGCCAGGGTCTGCGAATCGGGTACCTTCCGCAGGAGGTACCCGAGGGCTTGGCCGGGCGGGTTTTCGACGTGGTAGCCGGAGGCCTCGGCGACGCGGGCATGCTCGTTCGGCGCCACCACGACGCGGCCCGGGCCGTCGCCGCCGGCGAGGACGGGGCCATGAAACGGCTCGATGCCATTCAGCGGGAGCTGGAGGCGGCCGACGCCTGGCAGCTGACCTACCGGATCGAATCCGTCCTCTCCCAGCTCGAGTTGCCGACAGACGCGGACTTCGAAGGCCTTTCCGGCGGCGTCAAACGCCGGGTCATGCTGGCTCGGGCACTTGCCGGCGAACCGGAACTGCTCCTGCTGGACGAACCGACGAACCACCTGGACATCGACGCCATCGCCTGGCTCGAGGGCTTTCTCAAGGGCCTGGCTGCCGCCCAGGTGCTGATCACCCACGATCGCCGTTTCCTGGACGCCGTCGCCACGGACATTGCCGAAATCGACCGCGGAAAGCTCAGCCTCTGGCCGGGTGACTACTCCACCTATGAGCGGCGCAAGGCGGAAGCGCTGGCGGCCGAGGAAAAGGCCAGAGAAGCGCAGGACCGCAAGCTGGCCGCGGAGGAGACGTGGATCCGACAGGGTATCAAGGCCCGGCGAACACGGAACCAGGGAAGGGTACGGGCGCTGCAGGCACTGCGACGTGACCGCGCGGCGCGCCGCAACCGCGACGGCTCGGCCAGTATCGCCATCGACGAAGGCCGGCAATCGGGAAAACTGGTTATCGAAGCCGAGGGTCTGGAACACCGGCTCGGCGGACGGCCCATTGTCCGGCAACTGGACATGACGGTTCTACGCGGCGACCGCATCGGGCTGGTGGGACCCAACGGCGTCGGCAAGACCACGCTTCTCAACCTGTTGCTGGGCCGGATGGAACCCGACCGCGGCAGCGTTCGCCATGGCACGCACCTCCAGGTCGCCTATTTCGATCAGCTCCGCAGCGGGCTCAGGGAGGACGCTTCGGTGATGGAAAACGTGGCGGGCCAACGGGACAGCGTCGACGTCGGCGGTCGCCAGCGCCACGTCATTTCCTACCTGGAGGATTTCCTGTTCTCACCGGAACGGGCCCGAACGCCGGTAAGCGCGCTCTCGGGCGGCGAGAAGAACCGCGTCATGCTCGCCCGCCTGTTCACGCGGCCGGCCAACGTGCTGGTGCTCGACGAGCCCACCAACGATCTCGACGTCGAGACCCTGGAGGTACTGGAGTCGCGGCTCGCGGCCTTCGAGGGCACCGTTCTTCTGGTCAGCCACGACCGGGCGTTTCTGGACAACTGCGTCACCAGCGTGCTCGCCTTCGAGGGTGGCGGCGTTGTGCGCGAGTACGTCGGTGGTTACGACGACTGGCTGCGCCAGCGCAGCACCGGGGCCGAAGAGGCCGGTCCTCGGGCCGCCGCTGCGACGGCGGATACGCCACGGCCCCGGCGCACGCCGCGAAAACTCGGATACCGCGAGCAGCAGGAACTCGAGAGCCTGCCCGGCAGACTGGAACGGCTGGAAGCTGAGCAGGCCGATCTCCAGCAACGACTCTCGGACCCGGCCCTCTACGCGGGGGACGACGGTGATCGCGTGGCCGAGCTGACAGCCGCGCTGGAAAAGGTGGACGCGGCGCTGGAGGCCGCCTTCGATCGCTGGGAAGAGCTGGAGGCCCGCCAGCGCGAACTGGAGACGCCGCAACCCTGATGTGACCGCCTCTCGCCGCGTTTCGCGCAGCGGGTCCGTCCGTCGGCGGACGCGCAAACGAAGACGTTGAAGTGTGGACCAGTTCCCATTGAACCGGTTACCGCCGCTGACACCCGGTGATAATGTGATGTCCTGTCTCTGCTCGCGGGGGGCCCTGGGATACGGGGACGCGCGGAGGCAGTTTCAGGGGCAATCCAGAGACGTCACACGGCGTGCGCAATCGCTTCACGATAACCGTAACCGACGTAACCGGAGCGCGACATTTCTCGCTGAACCGGGTGGTCAAGAAGATCGCTTTGGGCGCGGTCTTCGCGCTGGCCGCCGTGATGCTCGCGGGCGCCGGCACCATTCTCTGGCTCAATCGTGAAATTCGTACCCTGGATCAACGCCGGGTGCAGGCTCAGCGCGAGTACCAGGACCTCCGGAACGAACGCCACCGGCTGCTCGAGGCCGTCGCCGCCAAGAACACCGAACTGAAGGATGCCAGCGCCGAGCTCACACAGGTGAACGAACAGCTCGGCAGCATAGAGATTCTCATTGGTCTCAAGGACGCTGACCAGGACGGCGGGAACATTCGCGCCCGCCTGGATACCGCGCAGCAGACCGCCCGGGAAAAGATGCTGATGCTGCAGCAGATTCCCAGCGGCCACCCGGTGCCCGACCGCGGGATCACCAGCGGCTTCGGCCAGCGCGTGCACCCGGTTACCGGCGAGCGCGCCTTCCATGCCGGCACCGATCTGCGCGCGAGCCGCGGCACACCCGTGCATGCCACCGCCGACGGCGTCGTCGAGTGGGCCGCGTTCCACAAGCGCAGCGGTCTCGGCAAACTCGTGATACTGCGCCACGACTTCGGCTTCCGGACGTACTTCGGCCATCTCAGCAAGATCGACGTCCGCCCCGGTGACTTCGTCGCCAAGGGCGACGTTATAGGCCGGGTCGGGTCCACCGGCCTGAGCAGCGGTCCGCACCTGCACTACGGTGTGCGCTACATCTACCGCAAGCTGGACCCCGAGCCGTTTCTGACCTGGAGCCTGGAAAACTACGATTCCCTTTTCGCCGAGGAGGATGGTGTCAAATGGGACTCTTTGGCAAACGCCGTGACAAGACGGCTGAACGCCGTGGCGGGACCACAATTATCGCTGAGGGGAGCCGATTCCACGGCGAACTGAACCTGGAAGGCAAACTCCATATCGACGGCCGGGTCGAGGGAACCATCCACTGCCGGGGCGACCTGTCCATCGGCAGCAAGGGCCACTTCGAAGGGGAGCTGCGCGCCGGTCGGCTGGTAGTCAGCGGCGAGCTCAGTGGCCGCATCGACTGCAACACGCTGGAAATCGTCCACGGTGGCCGGGTGCAGGGTGAGGTTTCCACCGCGGAGCTGATCATCGAGCCGGGCGGGCGCTTCATCGGCGAGAGCGTTCGGCGCGAGGAAGAAGTGACAGCCATCATTCCCGAGACGCCCGTGCCCGCACCGCACGATACTCCGGAGGTCGGGGAGATTCGCGGGGCCGAAGCGGAACCGCAATCCCGGGACGACCCGCTGCAGGGATCCGTCGGTTAGCGGCTAATAGGCCTCGGTAGCGGTCGCCGCCGGCATGATCACGAAATCGGACGTCAACTCACCAGCCGGCCCAGACGGCGGGAACGTCCACGGGCAAACCGCGCAGGCGGCCCACCTCCTGCCATGGCCGCCCCGGCTCGTGGAAGTCCGAACCGACGGACCCCGCGAGTGCGAACCGGCGCGCCAACGCGGCAGCACGGCTGACCCGCCCCGCGTCCTCGAGCCCGCTCACCACCTCGATACCGTCACCGCCCGCCTGGCGGAAAGCCTCGGCGGTGCGTCGCAACCAGACATTGGTCATTCCGTACTTCAGGGGATGCGCCAGCACGGCGACGCCGCCGGCACCACGAATCCAGCTGACCGCCTCCTCGAGCGGCGCCCACGTCGTGGAGGCATAGCCCGGCTTGCCCCGGCGAAGATAGCGGCGGAATGCCGTCTGTACGTCCGGCACAACTCCCTGCTCCACGAGCAAGCGCGCAAAATGCACCCTTCCGGGCACACGCCCGCCGGCGACCCGCCGGGCACCGCCGAGCGCGTCGTCGACCCCGGCACGCGCCAGCTTTTCCGCCATCCGCTGCGCTCTGCGGCAACGGACGTCGACGAGCTCGTGCAGGCCGCGCCGCAACCGCGCATCCGCCGGGTCTACCGCGAGCCCGACCACATGCAGGGTCCGGCGACACCAGGTCACCGATATCTCGACACCGGGCACAAGTTCCACATCATGACGCCGCGCGGCGGCGTCGGCTTCCTCGAGACCGTCGAGCGTGTCGTGATCGGTGACGGCAAGGCGACGGACACCGGACTCCGCCGCTCTCTGTACAAGCGCAGACGGCGACAGGGCTCCGTCCGAGGCCGTGGAGTGGGTATGAAGATCGATTTCCGAACGCATGGCCCGATTGTCCCCTATCGAGCCCGGTCTGTCAGCGGAATACGCTCGTCGGGCCGGCGTGGCAGCACGGAGGGCATTTAACTAATCTTTCATGATGGGTGTCCACGACAGCAGAGGAGGAACGCTAGATGGCGATCAAGAGCTCCGACCCGCGCAAGCTCCAGGACATCGACACAGGAAGCACGTGGTTCGAACGCATCATAGTCGATGCCTGGGAAACGCGGAATGAGGGCACCGGAGAGGTCCCATCCGCCAGCCGTTCGACAAGACAACAAAACGCATCCGTCCCCGGCGAATACCGAAACGGGGAAGCCGCCTACCACCCCTTCGCGGACCTGAAGGACCGGCTAGGGCGGCACTGACGTCCCGTCGCACATTCAACGGCAATCGACGCCCGCCCCGCGCGGGCGTCGTCGCATCAGCACGTACGCGGCCTCAGCCACCGGATAAAGGCTCGGCCGCCTGGCCGGGCACGGCCACATCCTCGACTCGCTCGATGCGTCCGACCTCGTCACCGCGCTTGGCACGGTAGAGCGCGGTATCCACTTTTTCCAGAAGCTCGTAGAACGTCTTCCCCTGGGCCGGCGCTTCGACGAGGCCGATGCTGACCCCGCAGCTGAATCCGCTGGCGGTGGCCCATTTCCGGATGTGACGCTGAATGCGCAGCGCCACGGACTCGGCTTCGTCCATGTCCAGATCGTGCAGCAGCAGCACGAATTCGTCACCGCCGTACCGGGCCACCAGATCATGGGCTCTGACCGACCGTCGCATCACGGCCGAGACCTGTTTCAGCACAAGGTCGCCGGCGGTGTGGCCGTGATCGTCGTTCACCTGCTTGAAGGCGTCCATATCGGCAAACATCAGGATAAGGCGGCCGCCGCGGGTGCTCACGTCGGTGAGCAGCGTGTGGGCGGCCTCTTCCAACGCCTGTCGATTCATGAGCCCCGTAAGCGTGTCCAGCCGGCTACGCCGCTCCAGTTGAGCGCGGGAGCGTTCGATGCGACTCATAAGGATGTAGGCGTAGACGAGAATGATGCCGCCGAACAGATTGATGAAGATCAGACCCCGGCTGACGCCGTCAACGAAGCCAAGGTGATTGAGGGACAGGGCAGCCAGCGTCCCCCCGAATATGCCGACGAGGGCCTCCGTGAACAGCGGCATCCCGTAACGCATCCCGTTGCCCAGCGCCACCATGATGAAGGCCAACAGGGAAGGTGGTATGGCGTAGGGATCGTTGGCGACGCAGACCGTGACGGCGGCGATGTCCACCCACATGGTGAGCCGGAATCGCATCAGGCTGACCGGCCATCGTCGGGCATGAACGAGCGCCACGGTGTTGCAGGTCCCGTGCACCAGCAGCATCGCGACCAGTGTGCCGGAATCCAGCCAGACCGGCGGTGGTGCACCCGGCCACGTGAAGAACAGGATGCCGAGCACCATGAAGAGGTAGCGGGTCAGGAACTGTATGAGCTGCTCGCGCCATCCCGGATAGCGAATGCTCCCCAGCCAGACGGCGTACCACTGGGCACGGTCCCGCCGACGCCGCGCCCCGCCGCGGCGCCGATCCCCCTCGCGCCGTCCGTAGTCTCCCATGGCTCACGTCCCTGGTGTCCCAAGTTCAAGAAGCCGCCGGTCTGGCATCAAACACGGCCGCGCGACACAGCGCTCGCTCGCTATTCGGCCTTTCGCGCTGCAACGGCCTGGCCCAAGCCCGAGGCATACGACCCCACCACCGCTCCGCCCCTTCTGTGGAAGTCCGCGTGCTATGGCGTGCCCATCTGTACGTGCGCCGGCTGTCCTCCCCCCGAAAGTACGGCTGACGACGACCCGCACCCAAGGCGTCCTTTATAGGACAGCGACGTACGCGCCGCAAGAAGCGCTGACAGAGGCTGGCTAACAAGCCGAAGCGACGCCCGGTTCCGGCCTCGCGCCATCACGGTTGAAAGGCCCACGGCGCCAGTTTAGACTTTCTCTCACCTTCAGACGGCCTATTCGGGCCGAAAAACCCCTTCGAGATCCGGGTTTATTGCAGGACTCCTCACCGGCGGGCCGTCCACGCCGGACGGCCCTCCAGAAATTCGCCAAATGTCAGGACAGTTGACACAGGAGTTGTCATGAAAATCGAGTTGCCTGAGCTGCCGTACGCCATGAATGCTCTCGAGCCGTACATTTCCCAGGAAACCCTGGAGTATCACTACGGCAAGCATCACAAGGCTTACGTGGACAAGACCAACGGTCTGATCGAGGGCACCGAGTACGAGAACATGGCTCTCGAGGATATCATCGGGAAGGCCAGCGGCGGCCTGTTCAACCAGGCGGCGCAGATCTGGAACCACACCTTCTACTGGAACAGCATGAGCCCTCAGGGCGGCGGAGCCCCCAAGGGCGCGGTGGCGGACGCCATCGCCGAGAGCTTCGGCTCCTTCGAGAAGTTCAAGGAGGAGTTCAACACCAAGACGGCCGCCAACTTCGGCTCGGGCTGGGGCTGGCTGGTCAAGAACAAAGCGGACAGCAAGCTCGCCATCGTCGAGACCGACGACGCCGACACGCCGCTGACCGATGGCAGCGTCGTTCCCCTGATGACCTGCGACATCTGGGAGCACGCTTACTACATCGACTATCGCAACGCCCGTCCGAAATACCTGGAAGCCTTCTGGAATCTGGTTAACTGGGATTTCGTGAACCAGAACTTCGAGAAGTAACGGGCGAGCCCGCGCGCAGCTTGCCGCGTATGCGGCAGCTGCCTATAATCGGCAAAGGCAGCCGCTGGGCTGCCTTTTTTATTTCCGGCGAGGGATAACGGACATGCTCGAGTACCTCATGCGGACCTATGCCAGGCTTCCGGTGGCCTTCCACCGTGGCGAGGGCGCCTGGCTCGAGGACGAAGAGGGCCGGCGCTACCTGGACGCTCTCAGCGGCATCGCGGTCTGCGGCCTCGGTCATGCCCATCCCGCGGTGGCGGACGCCGTAGCGGACCAGGCCAGGACCCTGGTGCACACGTCCAACCTCTACCGGGTGCCCCTTCAGGAGGAACTGGCACGAGCGCTGTGCGAGCGCGCGTCCATGGACACGGTATTCTTCGCCAACAGCGGCGCCGAAGCCAACGAAGCCGCCATCAAGCTGGCCCGACTTTACGGCCACCAGCGGGGCATCAAGGCCCCCGCGATCATGGTAATGGATGGCGCGTTCCACGGTCGCACGATGGCTACCCTCACGGCCACCGGCAACCGCAAGGTGCAGGCC
>JASFMS010000047.1:0-8222 GCA_050117435.1 Ectothiorhodospiraceae bacterium
GATCCTCCAGCTTCACCGAGAGCACGAATGAGATCCGCTCCCAGATGTCGTCCGGCGTGATGCGTACCCCACGGGGCAGGAGATTGCGGAACTCGCAGAACTCCCGGACCGCTTCGGTGAGCCCCGTGCGAAGGCCATTGACGTGAGTCCCGCCCTGGGGCGTGGGAATAAGGTTGACGTAGCTCTCCTGGACCGGTTCACCGGGTTCCGGCAGCCACGTGACCGCCCACTCCGCCGCTTCGTGTTCCGCGCTCAGGCTGCCGCTGAATGGCGGCGAGGGGAGAATCTCCTGGTCCTGCAGCGCACCGGAAAGATAATCGACAAGCCCGTCCTCGTAATACCAGACGACTTCCTCGCCGCTGGCCTCGTCGCGGAACCGGACCTTGAGCCCCGGACAGAGGACCGCCTTGGCCCGCAGTATGTGTTTCAGCCTGGGTACGGAGAAACGCACCGAATCGAAGTACTTCGCGTCCGGCCAGAAATGGAGGCGGGTTCCGGTGTTGCGTTTGCCCACCTCGCCGATCACCTCCAGGTCCGAGACCTTTTCGCCGTCGGCGAAGACGATGCGCCACTGCTTGCCGTCACGGCGAATGTTCACCTCCAGCCGCCGGGAAAGCGCGTTCACCACCGAGACACCCACGCCGTGCAGCCCGCCGGAGAACTGGTAGTTCTTGCTGGAGAACTTGCCGCCGGCGTGCAGCTTGCTGAGGATCACCTCCACCCCGGGCAGACCCTGCTGGGGATGCAGGTCCACGGGCATGCCGCGGCCGTCGTCCTCCACGGCCAGCGATCCGTCCCGGTGCAGCATCACGTCGATGGTGGACGCGTACCCGGCAATGGCTTCGTCCACGCTGTTGTCGACGACTTCCTGCGCCAGGTGATTGGGGCGGCTGGTGTCCGTATACATGCCCGGCCGCCGCCGGACCGGATCAAGACCGGTGAGCACTTCGATGGATGCGGCATCGTAACTGGTGTTCATTCGTGGTTCCGGGTCCTGTCTTCGCGTGTCCGCCTGCCGCGCGAGTTTACCGCGGCGCATCAACCCCTGCGAGTCCGTGACCCAGGGGGGCGTTTCTGATTCGGTGCCGACGCGGGTTACACTACGGCGGATTCACCGGTGGTTATCAACCCTTAAGGCCATGGCGGAAGACGATACCGACAAACCGTTCGACTTCGAGGAGTCGCTCAAGGAACTGGAATCCCTGGTCACTCGCATGGAGCGAGGAGAACTGTCGCTGGAAGAATCGCTGCGGTCCTTCGAGCGCGGCGTCAGCCTGACGCGAGCATGCCAGAAAGCGCTCAGGGATGCTGAGCAGAAGGTGGAAATACTGCTCGACACGGAAGGCGACCCGGAGGCGGCCGCTTTCGACACGGACGACGGCAATGACGCTTGAGGCGCGATTGCCCGGCTACCAGAGACAGGTCGAAACCGCCCTGGACCGAGTGCTCCCCACCGGCCGAACGCATCCCGGACGCCTTCACGAAGCCATGCGATACGCGGCGCTGAACGGCGGCAAGCGGCTGCGTCCGGTACTGGTCTACGCGACCGGCGAGGCCCTGTCCGTGCCCATGGAGCGGCTGGACGCGCCGGCCTGCGCTGTCGAGCTGGTGCACTGCTATTCGCTGGTGCATGACGATCTTCCCGCCATGGACGACGACGACCTCCGTCGGGGCCGTCCGACCTGCCACAAGGCTTACGACGAGGCCACCGCGATTCTCGTCGGCGACGCCCTGCAGTC
Organism: Ectothiorhodospiraceae bacterium; assembly: GCA_050117435.1. Classification (GTDB taxonomy): domain Bacteria; phylum Pseudomonadota; class Gammaproteobacteria; order Nitrococcales; family Nitrococcaceae; genus JASFMS01. The sequence goes on from JASFMS010000047.1 coordinate 1,740, forward strand.
GCTTGCCTTCCGGGTGCTGAGCCGGGACGCCACCGAGGCCGAGGCGCCGGCACGGCTGCGAATGATCGAGGAGCTGGCGCTGGCCGCCGGTTCCCGTGGAATGGCGGGAGGTCAGGCGCTGGATCTCGCGGCCACCGGCACCCGGCTAAACGAGGCGGAGCTGGAGGACATGCACATTCACAAGACGGGCGCGCTGATTCGGGCCAGCGTCCGTCTCGGCGCCCTCGGGGGCGGTACCGCGGACCCCGAAACACTCGGCCTGCTCGACCACTACGCCAAATGCGTCGGCCTCGCTTTCCAGGTCCAGGACGATATTCTCGACGTGGACGGCGACGAGGAGGTCCTCGGCAAATACAGCGGCGCGGACGCCCGACTCGCCAAACCCACCTATCCGGCGCTGATGGGCCTCGAAACGGCTCGCGAGTTCGCCAGCAGTCTCTGCGCCGACGCCCTGCAGAGCCTTGAGGGGCTGGGCGACGGCGCCAACGCACTGCGGGATATCGCACGCTACATCGTCGCCCGCGATCACTGAACGGAATCACGGGAGCTTTCATGGAACGACAAACCCACATCCGCGTGCGCGGCTTCCACCTGGACCTCTACGGACACGTCAACAACGCCCGTTACCTGGAGTTTCTCGAGGAGGCGCGCTGGGACCAGTTCGGCGAACAGCTGGACCTCCGCTGGTGGCAGTCCAAGGGACTGGCGTTCGTGATCGTGAACATCAACATCGACTACCGGGCCGCTGCGACGCTCAACGACCGCCTGAGCATCAGTACCGAGATCACGAAGCTCGGCGAGCGCAGCGGCGTCGTGCACCAGGAAATCACGCGCCAGGACGGCGCACGAGTGGTGAGCGCGGACGTCACTTTCACCATCGTTGACACGGCGAAACAGCGCGCGGTGTCCATCGAGGGGGAGCTGCGGGAACAGCTGGAGAAGCTGCGTCCCGCCGAGCCCGAGGCGCCCTGAGGGACGCTCAGCGCCGCACCGGAAAGGCCACCGGTACCGCCTGTCCTTCTTCGGCGGGCGGTTGCCACGGCTCAAACGGGTCCTCGTCCGTCTCCACTCCGCCGGCCAGCGCCCGAAAATCGAACAGGTCGTTGTCCGCCAGGTGCGAGGGCTGGACGTTCTGCAATGCTCGGAAAATGTTCTGCAGGCGCTTCGGCTCCTCCTCCGTCCATTCCCTGAGCATTTCCTTGATCTTCTGGCGTTTGAGATTCGTCTGCGAACCGCAGAGATTGCAGGGGATGATGGGAAATTCCTTCAGCTGCGCATAACGCTCCGTGTAGGGCTCGGGAACGTACGCCAGCGGGCGGATCACTACGTGCTTGCCGTCGTTGCTGCGAAGCTTCGGCGGCATGGTGGCCAGGCGTCCGCCATAGAACAGGTTCAGGAAAAGCGTTTCCAGCATGTCGTCGCGGTGGTGACCCAGGGCGATCTTGGTCATGCCCATCTCCTCCGCGGCACCATAGAGAATCCCCCGGCGCAGCCTGGAGCAGAGGCTGCACATGGTCTTGCCCTCCGGCACCACCCGCTTGACCGTGCTGTAGGTATCCTGCTCGATCACCCGGTACGGCACGCCGAGGCCCTCCAGGTATTCCGGCAGCACATGCTCCGGGAATCCCGGCTGCTTCTGGTCCAGATTGACCGCCATGAGCTCGAAGCGCACTGGCGCCCGCTTCTGCAGCAACCGCAGGACCTCCAGCAGCGTGTAGGAGTCCTTGCCGCCGGAAAGGCACACCATGATGCGGTCACCGTCCTCGATCATGCCGTAGTCACGGACGGCGTTGCCGGTGAGGTAGGTGAGACGCTTCTCAAGAGTCTTAAGATTCATCACAATCGACACAATTCTTTCGGGCCGGAACCGCGCAAGTCTATCATCTCGACGGGCGACGGCCTGACGCCGCGCACTCGGCATTGTCAGCTATGCTGTCCATGCCCTCACTAAACGCAAAAAGGAGAATGACGATGGAGGCACTTCTGAGGCGCACCCGCTGGCTCAGCGGCCTGATGGCGGTCCTGCTGGTGCTCACGGTCGTCCCGCTTCCCGCCGCTCATGCCGGCATGATCACCACAGAGGCACTGGCCACGGCGCAGAAACAGGATCCCCACGCGCGCATTCAGGCGCTGCTCGAGCGCAAGGAAGTGCGCGATCAGCTTGAAGCCTGGGGGGTCGATCCGGCGGATGCGAAATCGCGCGTAGCCGCTCTTTCCGATGCCGAGGCCCAGAAACTGGCCGACCGCATGCAGCAGATGCCGGCCGGCGGCACGAGCATACTCGGCGCCGTGCTGTTCGTGTTCATCGTCCTGCTGATTACCGACATTCTCGGCTACACCGACGTCTTCCCGTTCGTGAAGAAAACCGTGCAATGACATCAGTCCCCGGGCGGCGGAGGGGCGGCGGCGTCCGCCTCTCCGCCCTTGCCCTCCCGCTTTCCTGCATTCTGGTCCTCTCCGGCTGCGCCGTATTACCGGGCGCTGTTTCCACTCAGCGCATCCCGGACGACACACCGGCCGTGAACCTGGATCAGGTGCCGTTCTATCCGCAGACGGCCTACGACTGTGGCCCCGCGGCGCTGGCGGAGATCCTCACCTACGCGGGCGCACCGGCCCGGCCGAAGGAACTGGAACCACGCACCTACGTGCCCGACCGACAGGGCACGCTGCAGACGGAGTTGCTCTCCCAGGCGCGGGTCGCCGGCCGACTTGCCTACCGTGTCCCCGGCAGCCTCGATGCGCTGACGCAAGAGCTTCAAGCGGGCAATCCGGTGCTGATACTGCAGAATCTGGGACTCTCCTGGGCACCGCGCTGGCACTACGCGGTGGTGGTCGCGGTGGAGCCGGAGTCCGACACGCTGGTGCTGAGGTCCGGTACCCGGCGTGAGCACCGGATCGCCGCGGATGTATTCGATCGCACCTGGGCCCGCGGCGGGCGCTGGGCCATGGTGGCAACACCGCCGGGCCGGCTTCCGGCCACCGCGCAACCGCTCACCACCTTCCGGGCGATGGCCGACCTGGAAGGCACATCCGGGGTGAAGAGGGCCCTGCCCTACTGGCGTGCGGCGCGGCAGCGATGGCCCCGACAGGGACGCATGGCACTGGGACTGGCCAACGCGGAATACAATACGGGCGACGTTGAGGCCGCCGCGGCCGTTCTTCGTGGAGCTTCAACTCGGTCCGGGGACCACAAAGGGGAAATCCTGAACAATCTCGCCGTGATCGAGGCGGAGCTGGGCCACCGGAAAGCGGCGATAGCCGCCGCGGAATCCGCGGTGGCCCAGGGCGGCGACAACGTGGAGCGCTTCCGTGAGACGCTGACGGAGGTGCGCTGCGGGGAATCGGGCACTACCGGCTGCGGGCCGGCAGAGACGAAGCAGGCAGCAGGGACGCACTGATATGCATCTGATCATCGTTGGCGCCGGACCGGTGGGCAACAGCCTGATCGCGCTGGCGCAGAACAGCGGGTACGACGTCGTCATGATCGAGGGTGACGAGGCCAGAGCCACCCACTGCGCGGACCGCTACGACGCGCGCGTGCTGCACATGGACATCGCCGACGATGACGTCGTCCAGGAATCGGCCATGGAGCAGGCGAAGGCGCTGATCGCCACCAGCACCGACGACTCCACGAACCTGATGGCGATGTTTCTGGGGCGCGAACACGGCGTGGAGACGCTGACCAGCACCGTCAACCACCACGCTCACAAGGCACTGTTCGAGAAACTGGGCGTGCACGTCCTGGCCGATCCGGAAATCCTGGTGGCCCAGCACCTCCTGGACATGACGCTGCTGCCCCGGGCAGCGGACGTGACAACGCTGCAGGACAAGGAACAGATCATCGAGGTCACGCTGGACGCGAGCTCTCCCCTCGCCGGGCACACACTTGGCGAGGTGGCCGAATCGGAGCTGGTGCCGCGCGGGCTGTTTATCGTCTCCGTGGATCGGGAGGGTGAGCCCACGTTTCCGACCGCGTCGACGGAGATGAAGCCGGGCGACAACATCATCGTGTTCTCCCGCAGCACCATCCGTCACGAGGACCTGGCCGTGTTCACCGGCGGCGAAGCCTGAACCGTGTCCCCGGTTATCCGCGGCGTCGGATTCCTTCTCCACGTACCGGCGCTCATGGCCTTGGTGTCCATCGCCGTCTGCGCGGTGTTCCGCGAGTGGTACGGCACCGCCGGATTCCTGGCAACCATCGTGATTACGGTGCTTCCGGGACAGGGCATCCTCTGGTGGACGCGGCACGCGTCGGCGATGCAGCGTCACCATGCCATGCAGGTTGCGGCCCTGGCCTGGCTCGCGATTCCCACGGCAGGAACGCTGCCGTATTTTCTGAGCGCCCGGCTCGTACCCGGCGGCGCCGGATCGGAGGGAACGGGCGCTCTGCTGCATTTCCGCCACGCCCTGTTCGAGTCCATTTCCGGATTCACCTCCACGGGGCTTTCCGTGATCGCGCACCCCTCCGCCCTGCCCCATCACCTTCAGTGGTGGCGCAGTCTCACCGAGTGGGTCGGGGGCATCGGGGTCATCGTGCTGCTGCTGACGGTGCTGCCGGCGAATCGCAGCTCGCTGTATCTCTACTTCTCCGAGGCACGTGAGGAGAAGATCCTGCCCACGGTCAAGTCCACCGTGCGCACCATCTGGGCGCTCTATCTGGGCTACAGCGTGCTGGCCGTACTCCTGCTCTGGGCCGTGGGCGAGCCGTTCTGGCGCGCGCTCAACCACGCCATGGCGGCCCTTTCCACCGGCGGCTTCAGCATCACCGACGACAGCCTGAAGTCCGCCCCCGCGGCGGTGCAGCTGGCGTACGTGCCGATAATGCTGCTGGGCGCCATCAGTTACGTCACACATTACCGGGTGGTTCGGGAGGGACGCTGGCGCGCTGCGCTTTGGGGAAGTGCCGAAATCCGCCTCTTCTGGATAATCGTGGTAGCCGGCTTCATCGTGGTCGCCGTCGACCGGCTGACCTTCTCCGGCAATGCGGCCTGGGTGCGGACGCTGGTCCAGTGGATCTCCGCGGTCTCGACCACCGGCTTCTCCACCGAGGCGGTCAGTACCTGGATGCCCGCTCCGTTGCTGCTGCTCGTATTCGCCATGGTGGTCGGCGCCATGAGCGGATCCAGCGGCGGCGGTCTGAAACAGGCGCGCGTTGCCATCCTGCTGCGGGACCTGGGCTGGTTTCTGCGCAGCTTCCGGGCCTCCGCCCACGAGGTGAAACGGGCCACGGTGGACGGTGAGCGTCTGTCCCCCGAAGAGCTCGGATTCCTTGCTCGTTCCGCCGCCACGCTGGCGGGGGCGTATTTGCTGCTGTGGATCACCGCGGTGCTGGTCATGCTCCACGTCCTGCCGACGACCGTGCCGGTGCAGCATGTTTTCTTCGAGGCCGCGTCGGCACAGAGCACGGTGGGGCTGTCCACCGGAATCACCGGCGCGGGGATGCACCCGGTCGCCGAGGCGGTACTGATGATCCTCATGATCACCGGCCGTCTCGAGATCTTTCCACTGCTGCTGCTCGTCGCCTGGGTTTTCCAGCGCCGCTGAGGCGCCCCGCGCGCCGCGGCGGCACAGGGCTCGACAGGACCCGCCTAAATCCGGATGATACCGGCCTCTCTTGCGCATCCTTGACAGCCTATCGTGATTGAAAACCTCCGAAATATCGCAATCATCGCCCACGTTGACCACGGCAAGACCACGCTCGTTGACCAGCTGCTGCGCCAGTCCGGCACGCTGAAGTCCAGAGGCGACATGCCCGAACGCGTGATGGATTCCAACGATCTGGAGCGTGAGCGCGGCATCACCATCCTGTCGAAGAACACGGCGATCGAGTGGCAGGGACTGCGCATCAACATCGTCGACACGCCCGGCCACGCCGACTTCGGCGGCGAAGTGGAGCGGGTACTCTCCATGGTGGACTCGGTGCTTCTGCTGGTGGACGCCGTGGACGGTCCCATGCCGCAGACGCGCTTCGTGACCCAGAAGGCCCTCGCCCACGGGTTCCGCCCCATCGTGGTCATCAACAAGATCGATCGCCCCGGCGCCCGTCCCGACTGGGTTCTGGACCAGACTTTCGATCTCTTCGACAACCTGGGCGCCAACGACGAGCAGCTGGACTTCCCGGTGATCTACTGCTCGGCGCTGAACGGCTACGCCAGCACGGACGACAGCGTTCGCGAAGGTGACATGACGCCGCTGTTCGAGGTCATTCGAGACCGGGTCCAGCCGCCGCAGGTGGACCCGGAAGGACCGCTGCAGCTTCAGGTCAGCTCCCTGGACTACAGCAGCTACGTCGGCGTCATCGGCATCGGGCGCATCAAACGCGGTGTGCTTCGCAGCAACTCCACGTTGACCGTCGTCGACCGGGAAGGCAGACGCCGAAGCGCACGCGTGCTGCAGGTGCTCGGGTTCATGGGGCTGGAGCGGGTCGAAGTCGACTCCGCCCGGGCGGGCGACATCATTGCCTTCACCGGCGTCGACGGCGTG
>JASFMS010000048.1:0-8208 GCA_050117435.1 Ectothiorhodospiraceae bacterium
CACGCCGAAGGCGACGACAGCGTTGACTGGATGGCGCCCATCGTCGCCGATGCCGAGGCGGGCTTCGGCGGCGTTCTGAACGCGTTCGAGCTGATGAAGGCAATGATCCAGGCCGGGGCTGCCGGCGTCCATTTCGAGGATCAGCTGGCGGCGGTGAAGAAGTGTGGCCACATGGGGGGCAAGGTGCTCGTGCCCACCCAGGAGGCCGAGCAGAAGCTCATTGCCGCGCGACTGGCGGCGGATGTGATGGACGTGCCCACGCTCGTGGTGGCCCGTACGGACGCCCTGGCGGCCGATCTGCTGACCAACGACGTGGACGAACGGGATCGCCCGTTCATCACCGGTGAGCGAACGGCTGAGGGTTTCTACCGTACGCGCGCCGGAGAGGACCAGGCGATTGCCCGCGGTCTGGCGTATGCGCCTTACGCGGATCTGATCTGGTGTGAGACGGGTACCCCGGACCTGGAGTTCGCCAAGCGCTTTGCCGAGGCGGTTCGGCGCGAGCACCCGGACCAGCTGCTGGCCTACAACTGCTCGCCGTCGTTCAACTGGCGCGGCAAGCTGGACGAGGCCACCATCGCCAAGTTCCAGAACGAGCTCGGCGCCATGGGGTACAAGTTCCAGTTCATCACGCTGGCCGGTTTCCACAGCCTGAACCACTCCATGTTCCAGCTGGCCAAGGGCTACAAGGAGCGTCAGATGGCCGCGTACTCGGAACTGCAGCAGGAAGAGTTCGCCGCCGAGAAGGACGGCTACACCGCGACGCGCCACCAGCGCGAGGTGGGTGCGGGCTACTTCGATCAGCTCACCACGGTGATCCAGGGCGGGCAGTCGTCGGTGACGGCCATGACCGGCTCCACCGAGGAGGAGCAGTTCAAGGCCGCTCAGTAGCCTGGGCCGCGACTCCCGCCGTACCCGGGAGTCGCGACGCGCAAAGAACCCGGGGCCGCAAGGCTCCGGGTTTTTTTATGGCTGGTTGGAACCCGGGACGAAAACCCGCCCCCCGGGGCCCTGTCGCGCGCGTCGACGCGCCGGGCGGGTGGGTCAATGACGCCCGTCGGTTCGGGCGAATCCGTGTGATCTGCTCGTTGGACCGGGGGGCGCGGTCTTTTAAAATTACTTACCAATACCCATGTTCCGGAACTGGTACCAATGGCAAGCGGACGATGACTGACAAGAAGGACATCAAGCGCGAAGGCGACCTGTCGGTAAAGGAGGCGGAGCCCAAGATCAAGCGCCCGCCGCTGTATCGCGTCGTGCTGCTCAACGACGACTATACCCCCATGGAGTTCGTGGTCGAGGTGCTCCAGGTTTTTTTCAGTATGGATCGCAGCAAGGCGACACAGATCATGCTTCATGTGCATACTCGGGGTAAGGGCGTCTGCGGCGTGTATAGTCGGGATGTGGCGGAGACCAAGGTGGATCAGGTCAACGACTACTCACGGGAGAACGAGCATCCGCTGATGTGCACGATGGAGCCGGCATAGGTGTTTGCATGGCAGGCGAGAGGCGGTGGCCGAGGAACCCGGCGGGCGGACCGCCGGTCGAAGATCTGGGGCCCGCCGTACATTTCGAGCGCGTTGACAGGTAGAAGCGCATGCTGAGCAAAGAACTTGAGTTCACCCTGAATCTCGCCTTCAAGGAGGCGAGGGACAAGCGCCACGAGTTTCTGACCGTGGAGCACCTGCTGCTGGCGCTGACGGACAATCCGGCGGCGCTGGAGGTGCTGCGCGCGTGCGGCGTCGAGGTCGATCAGCTGCGCAAGGATCTCGAGGCCTTTCTCGACGAGACGACTCCGTTGCTGCCGCCCAACGATACCCGGGAGACCCAGCCGACACTGGGCTTCCAGCGGGTCCTGCAGCGGGCGATCCTGCACGTTCAGTCCTCGGGAAAGAAGGAAGTGACCGGGGCCAATGTGCTGATCGCCATTTTCAGCGAGCAGGAATCCCAGGCGGTTTACTTCCTGCACAAGCAGAATATTTCGCGGCTGGACGCGGTCAACTACGTCTCCCACGGGATTTCGAAGGTGCCCGGGGATGAGGACGCCGGCGAGCCGGGGGGTATGCCGGAGGAAGAGGAAGGCGGGCAGGATGCCGGGGCCCGCAAACCCCTGGAGAGCTTTGCAACGGACCTCAACGCCCGGGCCGCCAAGGGCAAGATCGATCCGCTGATCGGGCGCCGGCAGGAGGTGGAGCGCACGATTCAGGTGCTCTGCCGCCGGCGCAAGAACAACCCGCTCTACGTGGGAGAGGCCGGCGTCGGCAAGACCGCCATTGCCGAGGGGCTGGCCAAGCTGATCGTCGACGGTGAGGTGCCCGACGTGCTCAAGGACGCGCGCATTTATGCGCTGGATCTGGGCGCTCTGGTGGCGGGGACCAAGTACCGCGGCGACTTCGAGAAGCGCCTCAAGGGCCTGCTGGCGCAGATCAAGAAGGAAAAGCACGCGATCCTGTTCATCGACGAGATCCACACGATCATCGGGGCGGGGTCGGCCTCCGGCGGCGTCATGGACGCCTCCAATCTGATCAAGCCCATGCTGGCGAGCGGTGAGCTCAAGTGCATCGGCTCCACCACGTATCAGGAGTACCGTGGCGTCTTCGAGAAGGACCGGGCTCTGGCTCGGCGTTTCCAGAAGATCGACGTCATCGAGCCGACGGTGGCGGAAACCGTGCAGATCCTGCGGGGGCTCAAGGACCGGTTCGAGGCCCATCACGGGGTCAAGTACACCCATCCGGCTCTGGAGGCGGCGGCGGAGCTTTCGGCCAAGTACATCACCGATCGCTATCTGCCGGACAAGGCCATCGACGTTATCGACGAGGCCGGCGCCAACCTGAGGTTGTTGCCGCCGTCAAAGCGGAAGAAGACAGTGAGCGTCGCGGACGTGGAGAGCATCGTCGCGAAGATGGCGCGAATTCCGCCGAAGCGGGTTTCCACGTCGGACATGCGGCAGCTGGAGAACCTGGAGCGGGACCTCACCCGCGTCATCTACGGCCAGGACGAGGCGATCACCACGCTGTCGGCGACCATCAAGATGTCCCGCGCGGGCCTTCGGGACACCGAGAAGCCGGTGGGCAGCTTCCTGTTCGCAGGCCCGACGGGCGTCGGCAAGACGGAGGTTACCCGTCAGCTCGCCGACGTGATGGGTATTCACCTCATCCGCTTCGACATGTCGGAGTACATGGAGCGCCACACGGTCTCCCGGCTGATCGGTGCGCCCCCGGGGTATGTCGGCTTCGACCAGGGCGGTCTTCTGACCGAGGAGATCATCAAGCATCCGCACTCGGTCGTGCTTCTGGACGAAATCGAAAAGGCGCATCCGGATGTCTTCAACCTGCTGCTGCAGGTGATGGATCACGGCGCGTTGACCGACAACAACGGCCGCACCGCGGACTTCCGCAACGTGATTCTGGTGATGACCACCAATGCCGGCGCCCAGGAGCAGAGCCGGCGGTCAATCGGCTTCACGCCTCAGGACCACTCCACGGACGGGCTGGAGTCCATACGGCGCATGTTCACGCCGGAGTTCCGCAACCGGCTGGATGCGGTGATCCAGTTCAACAGCCTGTCCGCGGAAGTTGTCCAGCAGGTGGCGGACAAGTTCATCCGTGAACTCCGGCACCAGCTTGCCGAGAAGAAGGTGACCCTGGAGGTTACGGACGCCGGCCGCAGTTGGCTCGCGGAGCACGGCTACGATGCGAAGATGGGCGCGCGACCCATGGCAAGGCTCATTCAGGACCGCATCAAGCGGCCGCTGGCCGACGAGCTCCTGTTCGGCAGGCTCGTGCATGGTGGCCACGTGGTTGTCGATGCCGTTGATGAAGAGCTGACATTCGAGATCAACGAGCCGGAGGCGGTGGAGTAGGGAGACTCCGGCAGAGGTGTGCCCGGCAGGTGAGCGGTGGCGACGCTGCGCCACGGGCCTGCCTCCGCCGACGTTGGCGTATCGGGTGGCTCCGCTCGGCCGGGCAACCCCGGCCGGAACCGCGAATTCAGCCTGGGATGTCTGCCCCGTTTCGCTTAGCGGGCGCGATAGACGATGCGCCCCTTGCTCAGGTCGTAGGGCGTCAGTTCGACGGTTACCTTGTCGCCGCGCAGGATGCGGATGTAGTGCTTGCGCATTTTGCCGGAGATGTGGGCCGTTATGGTGTGGCCGTTCTCCAGTTCCACCCGGAACATGGTGTTGGGAAGCACATCGATAATGGTTCCCTGCATGCGGATGTTGTCTTCCTTCGCCATTCAGCCTCTCTCTTGTTGCCTCGAAACTGGCGTATTCGTAAGTAGACGCGGAATTCTACCGAAGCCGGCGCCGGGAAACCAACGGTAAAGAAAGCGCTGATCAATTCCTGAACGAAGATTCATCGTGCAATGAACGGTGATCGCGGCAGGGGACGACGGCTCCGGTGGTTCCCCGGCGCCGGCTCGGGATCGTCTTCGGGCTGCGAGCCGGCAAGCGGTGTGATGGCGGAGCGTTTCCCTAGAATACCCGCCGCCAGTCGCCGTGCTCGTTCAGTACCTCGTGGGGCCGGAAATCCGCCTTGTACGCCATGCGTTCGCACTGCGGAATCCAGTAACCGAGGTACAGGTAGTCCTTGCCTCGCCGTGCCGCCTCCCGGATCTCCAGAAGGATCGCCAGCGTGCCCAGGCTGCGCCGTGGCTCGCCGGGCTCGTAGAACGTGTACACCGCGGACAGCGCCCCGTCGAGATTGTCCACCACGGCGACGCCGAGCAGCCGCCCGTTCTCCCGCATCTCCAGGAATTCCGTGTCGCACCACTCGGTGCTGAGGAAGCCCTGGTAGGACTCCTCGGTCGGGTCGTCCATGCTTCCGCCGGGATGGCGGGCGGCGATGTAGCGCCGGTAGAGCTCGAAGTGCTCGGGGCGGTACAACGGGGCGAGAGCGCGAATAACGACCCCCCGGTTTCGCTGCAGACAACGCCGGTGGCGTCGCTTCGGCGCGAACTCGCGCACGGGGATTCGCAGCGTCTGGCATGCCCGGCACGCGGGGCATGCCGGGCGGTAGAGATAGGGCCCGCTGCGGCGAAATCCTCTCTGGATAAGTGCGGCGTAGGCGTCGGTACTTAGCGTGGAATGCGGGTCCACGAAGGCGGTTCGTGCCACTCGGCCCGGCAGGTAAGGGCAGTCGTGGCTGCCGGTGGTGAACAGGGCGAATGATTTCTCCCGGGCGTAGCCGGTCATTGTCCCTCTCCCCGTGCCGTGGAAGGGCGTGGGTAGGCCGGGTCGTTCTCGGGGTCCACGGACCAGCGGCCGAGGCGATCCGGCAAAGTCAGCGCGGCCTGGAGCTCGGAGATAAAACGCTCCCGGGATATTTCCACCGCGCCGAGGCTGGCCAGGTGCGCCGTAGGCAGCTGGCAGTCGATGAGGTGAAAACCCCATCCCTGCAACTGGGCAGCCAGCCAGGACAGCGAAACCTTGCTGGCGTCGCTGGCACGGCTGAACATGGACTCGCCGAAGAAAGCACCGCCCAGGGAGACACCGTAGAGGCCGCCGACGAGCTCGCCGTCGCGCCAGCACTCCACGGAGTGGGCCACGCCCTGCTCGTGGAGGGCCACGTAAGCGGCGATCATGTGCGGCGTGATCCAGGTTCCCGCCTGATCCGGCCGGGGTTGGGCACAGGCGTGAATCACCGCGTCGAAGGCGTGGTCGAAGGTCACGGCGAAGCCGCCGTGTCGCAAGCGTTTACGGAGGCTTCGGGAGATGCGAAGCCGGGCCGGATAGAGCACGGCCCGCGGGTCGGGGCTCCACCAGAGAACCGGTTGATCGTCGGAGAACCACGGGAATATGCCCGACCGGTAGGCGAGCTTCAGACGCCCCGGTGACAGCGGGCCGCCGATTGCCAGCAGGCCGTTCGGTTCCGCCAGTGCCAGAGAGACGTCGGGGAACGGGCTGTCGTGGTCGTCCGGTTCGATCCAGGGAATTCGCGGCATTGCCTCATGGAAGGTTGATGGCTTTGTGACGTTTGCAGACTTGCCCGGTCGGTACCCAACAGGCCGGAAAGCACGGCCTCCAGGCGGAGTCGCCGACGTTCCGTTCAGGACTCCAGCAGTGCCTGCAGTGCCTCGGCCCGGAACGGTCCCTCCATTGTAAGCGCCTCGGCATACTCGTCCACGGCTCGGCGTTCGCGCTCGAGAAAATCCTCTACGGCGTCGCGGAATGGCTGCTCCACAAGGTGGTGGCCGGAATAGGTGATGGTGGGCAGGAATCCGCGCGCAACCTTGTGCTCGCCCTGTGCGCCCGGCTCGAACCGTTTCAGTCCATTCTCGATGCAGTACTGAATGCCCTGGTAGTAGCAGGTTTCGAAGTGCAGGGCGTCGTGTTCCTCGTCGCAACCCCAGTAGCGGCCGTATAGTGTGTCATTTCCGCGAAGGCAGATGGCCCCGGCGATGGCGCGCCCGTCGCGCAAGGCGACGACAAGGACCACGTGGCGCCCCATGGTCCGCCCGATTTCCTCGAAGAACGCCTGAGTCAACACCGGCGGGTTGCCGCGCATCCGGAAGGTGCGCCGGTAGAATCGGTGCAGATCGGCCCAAACGGCGCCGTCCGCCTCGTCGCCGTGGATAATTCGGAACTCGATGCCGGCGTCGGTCACGAGGCGGCGCTCGCGGCGGATGTTCTTCCGCTTCTTGGAAGTGAGATCGCCGAGAAACGCGTCGAAACTGTCGTAGCCGCGGTTGGTCCAATGGTACTGGCAGCCGTGCCGGATGGCGTAGCCGGCATCGGCAAGGATCCGAACGTCGCCGAGTTCGGGAAACAGCCAGTGAAAGGAGCTGGCGCCGAGCCGCTCGGTCACCGCTCGGGCGCCGTCGGCAAGAATACGGTGCAACCGGTCGTCGGACGGTGCGGGCCCGGCTAGCAGGCGGGGCCCCGTTGCGGGCGTATACGGCACGGCGCCGATCAGTTTCGGGTAGTAGTCCCGGCCGTGGCGGGCGTAGGCGTCCGCCCAGGCGAAGTCGAAGACGAATTCTCCCCAGGAATGCGCCTTGAGGTAGGCGGGCGCCGCTGCCATGAGCCGATCGTCGTCGTAGACAAGCAGATGCTGCGGCGCCCACCCGTTCTCTCGGGAGACGGCGCCGTGGCGCTCCAGGGCCACAAGAAACTCGTGGCGCAGGAAGGGGTTGTCCTCCGGTAGGAGGCGATTCCATTGTGCCGGAGGAACGTTCTCGAGGCTGTCCGAAACATGCAGCTCCATCGTTGAGCACCGACCCTGTCTGAAAGCCGAAGTTCCATGGTGAGACGTGGGACTCTCGCGGCATTTTCGCACGCATTGCGTCGCTGCCCACCGGTTGACGGTCGCGGTCATGTATAATCCCCGCGTTCGAGGGTGGCGCTCAATGGCCTTGAAGGGGGCGGTTTGTCGGGGTAAGTTGAGCTTACATAGTAAGTTACACGATATTTCTGTCTGCATTTCTTGATCCGGAGAAGCGTCCGTAGTGGCCAGAAGCGAGTCGCAAGACACCCTTCTCTCCCCGTTGGGGCATCACGTCGGCCGTGGGCTGCGGGAGGCGGCACTGCTCGTTCTCCTTGCCGTAGCCGGTTTTCTGTGGCTTTCCCTGTTGACCTACTCGCGTACCGATCCGGGCTGGAGCCTGAGCGTGCAAACGCCGGGTATCGACAACGCGGGTGGTGCTGTCGGCGCGTATTTTGCGGATGCCACACTTTTCCTGTTCGGTTACCTCGCCTACGTTTTCCCCGCGATAATCGTCATGGCGGCTTGGCTGCTATACCGCTGGCAGCGAAACCGCGAGCCGGTGCACTGGGGGGTGCTGGGCCTGCGGTTGGCTGGTTTTGTGCTGACCGTCATTGCGGGTGATGTCCTTGCCCATCTGCATTTTGAGCCGCTCCCAGGGATCGTTCCATTGGCGTCGGGTGGTGCCTTGGGCGAGATCAGTGGCATTTGGCTGCGCCAGAGCTTCGGGTTCGACGGTGCCAGCATCCTTGCACTAGCCGTGTTCCTGGCGGGCGTCACGGTGTTCAGCGGTCTCTCCTGGATACGCCTGATGGACATGACCGGGCGGGCGACGCTTCTGCTCGGACAGCGCCTGTCGCGGGTTCTCAGTTCCCATCGAGAGCGGCGTCGAGGCCGGGCGGCGAAGCAGGAGCGGTCGGTTGCGCTGGCCAAGGAGAACAAACGCCGCAAGCAGAGGAAACCGCCGCAGATCGAGCCGGTGGTCGACGAGGTCAAACCGAGCAAG
>JASFMS010000049.1:0-8194 GCA_050117435.1 Ectothiorhodospiraceae bacterium
TCCGTGCCGAGGGCCGCGAAGCGGCGGAGCGCATCGAGGCCGAGGCCGACCGCCAGCGCGAGATCATTCTCGCCGAGGCGCGTCGCGATGCGGAGAAAGTTCGCGGTGCCGGCGATGCGTCCGCAGCGGATATCTACGCCACAACCTACAATAAGGACCCGGATTTCTACTCCTTCTATCGGAGCCTCGGCGCCTACCGCAATACCTTTAACCACAAGGACGATCTGCTGGTGCTGTCGCCGGACTCCGAGTTTTTCCGGTTCTTCAATCAGATGAAGAAAGCGCCGGCGGAGAGCGATGCTCAGTAGCGCTCGCCAGTCCGCTGTCACCGGGTAAAGGGGGCGTTGATGGGTCGGGAGTTGCTGACCGCCCTGGCGCTCGTGTTGGTGATCGAGGGCATCATGCCCTTTTTGAGCCCCAACCTGCTGCGGCGCTTGATGTTCCAGATGGTCCAGCAGAACAATCGCACGTTGCGGACCACGGGGCTTATCACCATGCTCGTGGGTGTCGTGCTGCTCTATCTCGTGCGTCACTGACGCTCCCCGGGGCCGAGCCCGCCGCCGCAGCGGCGGCGGGTCGCCCACTGCCATTGAGCGACATGTCATGACCGACCGCGAAATCGCGAAACACAACCGATGGCTGCTGCCGGAAGCGGTGGACGAAGTGCTGCCGCCCCAGGCCGAGGTGCTGGAGCGGCTGCGCCGGGAGCTGCTGGACTGCTATCGCAGCTGGGGCTATGAGCTGATCATGCCGCCGGCCATCGAGTATCTGGACGCGTTACTGACCGGGGTCGCCCACGATCTGGACATCCAGACGTTCAAGCTCACGGATCAGCTGACGGGCCGAATGATGGGGGTGCGAGCCGATATCACGCCTCAGGCGGCGCGCATCGATGCCCACCAGCTGCGCCGGGACTGCCCGGTCCGCCTGTGCTACATCGGCACCGTGTTGCAGGCTCGCCCCGAAGGGCCCACGAGTTCACGCAACCCCGTTCAGGTCGGCGCCGAGCTCTATGGGCACGCCGGAATCGAGAGCGATACGGAAATTATCGCGCTCATGCTCGAAACCCTGCGCATCGCCGGGCTTCAGCAGCCCCACCTGGACCTGGGTCACGTGGGGATTTTCCGCGGACTGGCCCGACAGGCCGGGGTGGACAGCGCGGGTGAGAACCGGCTCTGGAATGCCCTTCAGCGCAAGGCGTCGGACGAGATTCTGACGATACTGGATGATCTCGGGATCACCGGAAGCTCTCGGGACATGCTGTCGGCCCTGCCGGAGCTTTCCGGCGGCGTCGACGTGCTGAACCGGGCCAATGAGCGATTGTCGGAGGCGGATGCCGACGTGCACCGCGCACTGCGTGAGCTGTGGTCCATTGCCGGTGCCCTGGAGCGCTGGCTGCCGGGGGTCCCGTTGCACTTCGATCTGGGCGAATTGCGCGGCTACGACTACCACACCGGAGTCGTCTTCGCCGCGCTCGTCGCCGGTCACGGTCACGAGGTCGCCCGCGGCGGACGCTACGACGAAATCGGCAGCGTGTTCGGCCGCTCCCGCCCGGCCACCGGCTTCAGCGCGGACCTCAAGACCCTCTTCAGCCTGTCGAACCGTGAGAGCATCACGACCGGATCGGGCATCGCGGCGCCGTGGCGCGACGACGCCGAGCTGTTCGCCGCCATTCGGGATCTCCGCGCCCGCGGCGAGCGGGTGATCTGGCTGCTCCCGGGGCACGAGGACGAGGTCGCGGTGATGGGCTGTGACCGCCAGCTCGTGAAAACCGATGACGGCTGGGAGGTGGCGCCGCTCTGAGGCAACGCGGCCCCGCCGACGCCATTGCGTGCAGGTCCGGTGGAGGCAACCGGACCATCCGAATCATTTGAGTCTTTCCGAGAGTTGGAAAAATGGGCAAGAGCGTAGTCGTCATCGGCTCCCAGTGGGGAGACGAAGGAAAGGGCAAGGTCGTGGACCTGCTGACCGATCGTGTCAGTGCCGTGGCCCGCTTCCAGGGCGGGCACAATGCCGGCCACACGCTGGTAATCGACGGCCAGAAAACGGTTCTGCATCTCATCCCCTCCGGCATTCTCCGCGAGAACGTGATGTGCCTGATCGGTAACGGCGTCGTGGTGGCGCCGGCGGCGTTGATGGCGGAGGTCGAGGCTTTGGAGAGCAAGGGCGTTCCGGCGCGGGAGCGCCTGCGGGTCAGCCCCGCGTGCCCGGTCATACTGCCCTCCCATATCGCCCTGGACCAGGCGCGCGAGAAAGCCAAGGGGAAATCGGCCATCGGCACCACCGGTCGCGGTATCGGGCCGGCCTACGAGGACAAGGTTTCCCGTCGCGGCATCCGGGTGGCGGACCTGTTCCATCGTGAACGCCTGGCCGCCAAGCTGGGCGAATTGCTGGACTTTCACAACTTTGTGCTCCAGCGCTATTTCGGCGAGCCGCCCCAGGATTTCCAGCGCATCCAGGAAGAGAGTCTTGCCCTGGCGGAAGCGCTGCGCCCGATCACGACCGACGTGGGGGCTACCCTTTCACGGCTGCGCGGCGACGGTGAGAACCTGCTCTTCGAGGGGGCGCAGGGGACGCTCCTGGATATCGATCACGGCACCTATCCGTTCGTGACGTCGTCCAACACCACGGCGGGGGCCGCGGCGACCGGAACGGGTGTCGGGCCCCGCGATCTGGACTACGTCCTCGGGATCACGAAGGCGTACACCACCCGGGTGGGCGCCGGCCCGTTCCCCACCGAGCTGATGGACGAACTGGGCGAGCATCTGGCGCGACGGGGACATGAGTTCGGTGCCACCACCGGCCGGCCGCGGCGCTGCGGCTGGTTCGATGCGGTGGCGCTGCGCCGGGCGGTGCAGATCAACAGTCTGACCGGGCTGTGCATGACCAAGCTCGATGTTCTCGATGAGCTGGATACGCTGCGCATCTGCGTCGGCTACGACTGCGGCGGCGAGCACTGGGATGACTTGCCATCGGGGGCCGAGGCCGTGGCCGAATGCCGTCCGGAATATATCGAAATGCCCGGGTGGAAGCAGTCCACCGTGGGGATCCGGGAATACGATGAGCTGCCGGTACAGGCGCGGGATTATCTCAAACGCGTGGAGGAGCTGGTCGGCGTTCCCGTGGATATCATCTCCACCGGTGCGGAGCGCAAGGACACCATCGTAATGCGCAATCCCTTCGACGCCTGAGCGGCGAGTTGCCGGGGTCCGGCTTCCGGGCCTCGGCAATCCGTCATGGCCAACAAAAAAAGGCGACCTCAGCGAGATCGCCTTTCTTCGAGTCGTTTGGTGCCGAGGAGAGGACTTGAACCTCCACGGGGTTGCCCCCACTAGCACCTGAAGCTAGCGCGTCTACCAATTCCGCCACCTCGGCTCTCAAAGGGCGACGGGCGCCCCGTGACAGCGGCGCAAACTTTACAGTGCCGGTATGGGGCTGTCAACGGCCCGTGAGCCCAATTCATTTGCAGGCCGGCGACCATCACGTATGCTGTCGCCACCTTCGATCAAGTCCGGAACAGCAAGCTCAATGGCAAAGAAAGGCAAGGCCCCCGCCTCCAACGATCCCTATCTCGAGAGAGAGCAGCGCAAATACGGTCAACCGGTGCCAAGCCGCGAGTACATCATCGATCAGCTCGCGGACCACGCCCGACCGCTGAGCCGGGGGGAGCTGGCGGAGCTTTTCGGTATCTCCGGAGACGACGCCCTGGAGGGCCTGCGCCGTCGCCTTCGCGCCATGGAACGTGACGGCCAGCTGATCCGCAATCGCCGTGGCGGCTACGTGATCGTGGACAACCAGGACCTGGTTCGCGGCCGCGTACGCGGCGCTGCAGACGGCACGGGACTTCTGAAGCCGGACGTGCCGGGCCCGGAGATCTTCCTCTCACCGCGGGAGATGCGCAATCTCCTGCACGGGGACCGGGCCGTGGTCCGCATCGTCGGCGTGGACTCCAGGGACCGGCCGGAGGGCGAGCTGGTGGACGTGCTCGAGCGGGCCAACCGCCGGGTAGCCGGTCGCTATTTCGAGGAAAGCGGGGTGGGCTTTCTGGTGCCTGACAACAAGCGCTTGCACCAGGACGTGATCATTCCCGCCGAATACCGTGGCGAGGCCCGCGACGGCCAGCTGGTCGTTGCCGAGGTGGTCAGCCAGCCGTCCCGCCGCCGCCAGCCCATCGGCCGCATCGTCGAGATTCTGGGCGCGCACATCGAGGAAGGCAGCGAGATCGACGTGGCGGCGCGTGTCCACGGAATCCCGGTCGAGTGGCCCGCCGAGGTTCTCGAAGAGACCGGAAAATTCGGCGACAGCGTTCCGGAGGCCGCAAAGGCCGGGCGGGTGGATCTGCGTGACGTCCCACTGGTGACCATCGACGGCGCGGACGCCAGGGACTTCGACGATGCCGTCTTCTGCGAGCCCACACCCAAGGGATGGCGGCTGCTGGTGGCCATTGCCGATGTTTCCCACTACGTGGAGCCGGGCGCGCCCCTGGATCGGGAGGCGGCGGAGCGCGGCAACTCGGTGTATTTCCCGCGAAGCGTGGTCCCCATGCTGCCGGAGGCGCTGTCCAACGGCCTTTGCTCCCTCAATCCCAAGGTGGATCGACTCTGCATGGTCTGCGAAATGCAGATCAGCAGCGAAGGCAAGCTGCGGCGATCGCGTTTCTTCGAAGCGGTGATGCGGTCCCACGCGCGGATGACCTACGAGGAAGTGCATGCTGCCCACGTCAATCGGGACAAGGCGGTTCGGCAGCGCTACCGCGGTCTGTTAAAGCACATCGACAACCTGTTTTCCGTTTACCGGGCACTGCGCAAGGACCGGGAGCGCCGGGGCGCCATCGACTTCGAAACCACCGAGGCCGCCATCGAATTCGGCGACCGCGGTGAAGTGCGGGCCATTCATCCGCTGCAGCGCACGGAGGCGCACAAGCTCATCGAGGAATGCATGGTGAAGGCCAACGTTGCGGCGGCGCGTTTTCTGCGCCGAAACCGCACGCCGGCCCTGTACCGTGTCCACGAGCCGCCCCAGGAGGAGCGCCTGGGGAATCTGCGGGAGTTTCTCGCCCAGACCGGGCTTCGCCTGGAGGGCGGTGACAAGCCCACGCCGCGGGACTACGCACGGCTCATGGAGCGCGTGCGCAACCGGCCGGATCGCCATCTCATCGAGACGGTAATGCTGCGATCGATGATGGCCGCGGAATACCGCCCCGACAATGCCGGCCATTTCGGTCTCGCCCTTGATGCCTACGCGCACTTCACCTCGCCGATTCGCCGCTACCCGGACCTGATCGTTCACCGGGCGATCAAGCATGTCCTGACCGGGCGGCCGGGTGATGCCTTCCAGTACAGCCACGACTATCTGGTCACGCTGGGCGAGCACTGCTCCATGACCGACCGGCGCGCCGAGGAAGCGGCGCGGGATGCCGTCATGACCCTGAAGTGCCGTTACATGGATGGGCACGTGGGCGAGGAATTCAACGGCATCATCAGCGGCGTAACCAGCTTCGGTCTGTTCATCGAGTTGGACGGGATCTACGTGGACGGCCTGCTGCATATCACCAATCTCGAGAGCGACTATTTCCACTTCGATCCCGTCGGCCACCGCTTGACCGGTGAGCGCACCGGCAAGGAATACCGCCTGGCCGACCGCATTCGGGTCAAGGTGGCCCGAGTGGACATCGACGAGCGCAAGCTGGACTTCGCTCTGGTGGCGCACCCGGTGGATCGCGACGGCAACCCTCTGGATGAGGAGGCCGCCACTCGCCGACGCCGCGGTCCCGGCCGACGGCAGAAGCGCGGCAAGGGCAAGCGCGAGCGAGCCGCCGCGCCCTCCCGTAAGCAGGGCCGGAAGGGCAAGCCGCGAAACCGATGAGCAGGAAAGGGCAGATCGTTTACGGCCTGCATGCGGTGCGGGCCGCCGTGCGTTACGACCCGGCACACATCGTCGAAGCGTGGGTGGAGCACAACCGGCGCGACGGCCGGATGCAGCGCCTGCGCAGCCAACTGGAGGGGCTTGCCTGCCCGGTCAATGCGGTTTCAGCGCGGGAGCTGGACCGGATAGCCGACGGCCAGGCACACCAGGGTGTCGCCGTGCGCTACGCCGGGCTGCCGCCGCTGTCGGAAGAGGATCTGGCCGCGCTTCTGGAGCGTCTTGAGCACCCGCCGCTGCTGCTGGTTCTCGATCAGATACAGGATCCGCACAACCTGGGAGCGTGCCTGCGCACCGCCGACGGCGCCGGCGTCGATGCCGTTATCGCACCGAGGGACCGCGCCGCGGGTCTGACGCCCGTCGTCCACAAAGTGGCCTCCGGCGCGGCCCAGCGGGTTCCCTTTGTCCAGGTGACGAACCTTGCGCGTACGCTCCGGTGGCTGAAGGAGCGCGGCGTGTGGCTGGTGGGCGCCGGCGACCGGGCCGAGGCCACTCTCTACCAGGCCGATCTGACCGGCCCCATGGCTCTGGTGCTGGGGGCGGAAGACACGGGCATGCGGCGGCTCACCCGGGAAGCGTGCGATACCGTGGTGCGCATCCCCATGCTTGGCGGCGTTTCCAGTCTCAACGTCTCCGTCGCCACCGGGGTGCTTCTCTACGAGGCGCTGCGCCAGCGCCAGGCGGCGGCCTGACCGCCCGCAAGCGCTGAGGCTGTTCGTGACGATGCTTTAAACGGCCAGCCGCGTGGGTTAAACTGCCGCGTTCCTTTCGGGGCCGGGTTCCGAGATGAAGCCGCGCCCCGATCCTCCTTGCCTTTCACGGTGTGGAAGGCTTTTCCCGGTCGAGACGGACCGGATAAACCGTAAGGAGCTACAATGCGACATTACGAAGTGGTCTTCATGGTCCACCCGGACCAGAGTGATCAGGTGCCGGCGATGATCGAGCGCTACCGCGGCGTCATCGAGGGCAACGGTGGCGCGATCCACCGCCTCGAGGACTGGGGCCGCCGGCAGCTGGCCTACCCCATCAAGAAGCTGATCAAAGCGCACTACGTTCTGATGAACGTCGAGACGCGGCCGGAGGACATGGAAGAGATCGTCTCCATGTTCCGGTTCAACGACGCTGTCATCCGGAACATGGTGCTTTCCCGCGACGAAGCCGTGACCGAGCCCTCGCCGCTGGCGAAGAGCCAGGAAGAAAAGGACGAAAAGCCGTCCCGTCCGGCGAAGTCCTCCGAGAAAAGCGAGGAGGATGAGCAGGCCGCGAAGAACGAGGGCGGTGCGGACCGGCAGGAGACGGCCGACGCCTGAGCGTTCCCCGCGAGCGCGGGAACCGATGTCCCATGCAGTCCAACGGCGACGCCAACCGGGTAGAGATTGTCGGAACCGTGGTTGAGGCACCGAAGGTGCGGTACTCGCCGGCCGGCATCCCGATAGCGCGGTTTCTGCTGGAACACAGTTCCGAGCAGATGGAGGCCGGTACACGTCGGCAGCTGAGTTTCCGGGTCGGCGTGAGAGCCGCCGGAACGTCTCTGGTCGACGTCGTGAACGGACTCCCGGCAGGATCCGACCTGCGGGTCATGGGGCACCTCGCACGTGCGCGTCAGCGCGCGGGCGATACCAGGCTGATAATCAGTGCCGCCCGAATCGAGCGGCTGAGCAGTTAATCGAGGAGTCAGAAAGTCATGGCACGCTTTTTCCGTCGCAGGAAGTTCTGCCGGTTCACGGCCGAGGGCGTCAAGGAGATCGACTACAAGGACATCAACACCCTCAGGAATTACGTAACCGAAACGGGCAAGATCGTACCGAGCCGCATTACCGGCACCCGCGCCAAGTATCAGCGCCAGCTTTCCCGCGCTATCAAGCGCGCACGGTACCTGGCGCTGCTGCCCTATACCGATCGCCACTGAGCGTTCCACGGCAGCCTGATGGAAGGGCTCGCGCGCTTTATCATGCGTGGCCGGCTGGCGGCCATCGCGGTGGTCGCCGTGTCCGCGCTGGTGCCTTTCCTGCTGTGGCTCAGCGGCGGCGCCCTCGCCCTGGTGACGCTGCGGCGAGGACTGGGCGAAGGTGCGTTGGTGGCCGGTGTCGCCGCGGGCGTGCTCGCGGCTGCAGCCGCGGCCATGGGTTGGACGGTGGAGGTGGCACTGCAGCCAGGGCTTCAGCTCTGGCTGCCGCTGGTGTTGCTGGCGGCATGGCTGCGCTATAGCGTGTCACTGCCCAGAACGCTCGAGCTGGCGGCTGGACTGACCGCCCTCGCCGTAGTGGCGTTC
>JASFMS010000050.1:0-8155 GCA_050117435.1 Ectothiorhodospiraceae bacterium
CGCCGCGGTCTCCGCGGACGAATCCGCCGCTGGCAAGGCCCGTTCGAAAGGAACGAAGCGCGCGTACAGTTTGGCGGCGACGATGGCCGCGGCGGTGGCGCAGAGGGTCGCCACCAGCGTGGTCGGCAGGATGCCGGCCGGGTCCTGCGAACCCGCCGAGGCGCGCAGCGCGATCACGCCCGTGGGCAGCAGGGTCACGCTGGAAGTGTTGATGGCCAGAAAGAGCACCATCGGGTCGGTGGCAACGCCGGGCTTCGTGTTCAGCCGATCCAGCTCCTGCATTGCCCGTATGCCGAACGGAGTGGCCGCATTGCCCAGCCCCAGCGCGTTGGCGGACAGGTTCAGGATCATCGCTCCCATGGCGGGGTGCTCCGGCGGCACCTCGGGAAACAGTCGCACCATCAGCGGGCGTATCAAGCGGGCAATGATGGTCAACAGGCCGCCGGCCTCCGCCACCTTCATCAGGCCCAGAAACAACGCCATGACGCCGATCAGCCCGATGGCCAGCTCCACCGCGGAGCCCGCGGTGTCCACCATGGCCTGGGTCAACGCCTGCATGCTGCCGGCATCGCCCGTGACCTGCCCCCACGCCGCGAAACCGAAGGCCACAGCGACGATCGCGAAAAAAACCGCGTTCAATCCACCTCCCCTATACCGATCCCCGGCACCCTGTCGTTGCCCACCGCGATGCTACCGGCTTGTAACGCGTCGAGCGCCGCCGATCAAGGCGAACCGCACCAAAAGCGCGCCCTGCCGGCTCACCGCGCCGCGGCGATGGAATGGATGCGCCAGTGCCTGGCCAGGGGGGAACCGCGAACAGGATCACGTCGCAGCTTTGATGCAGATCAAAACGGAGGCACTTTTCCGGGCGCGCGGTGTTCCGCTCGACAAGAATTGTTGGGGGGAGCCTGTCACAGCCCGTGGACGGGATCCCGGTACGGGATCACAGTCGGCAGGAACAGCGACAGCCGCTGTCCGCCGGTTCCAAGGAGGAATCAACATGATCGTAGCAACCGGGCGTCACAACCCCGCCGGCGCATTCGCGCGGGCGGCGCTGTTTCTGGGCGCCATCTGCCTGGCCCAGTCTGTCTCCGCCAGCGGCGACCGCGAAACGGAGATCGGCAAGGACGAGTTCATGAACAACTGCGCGAGCTGCCACGGACCGGATGGCAAAGGGGACGGACCGCTGGCCGGGCAACTCACCAAGAAACCTTTCGATCTGACTCAGATGAGCGCCAACAACGGCGGGCAATTCCCCTTCTTCCAAACCTACGACATCATCGCCGGCACGCGCGATGTGTCCGCACATGGCGGCCGGGAAATGCCGGTATGGGGCAGCCGCTTCCGCGTCGAAGCCGAACGGGAGTACAACCGTTTCGGCCCCGACGACCCGGAAACGGTGGTTCAGGGCCGAATCCTCCGCCTGGTCTACTACCTGCGCTCCATCCAGAGCGAGTAGTTCCAGAACACCGGGCGGCGCTCCGCCGCCCGGTCACCCGTCGCCGAAAACCACCTGGTTCCACAGATCCGACAGCAGCGTTGCCGCATCCTCGGGCGTCTGGACGAGTCCGCGGAGGACCGGATCACGCCGCAGATAGAGGCTGGCCAGAAACTCGTCCACCATGGCACCCAGGGCGTAGGCAGTGCGCAGCTCGTCCGGCTCCGCCACATCCACTCCCCGGCGATGGCGGGCAATAGCGGCAGCCGTGCGGTGATTCCAATTGACGTTGAAGCGCCGGTAGAGCGCCCGGAAATGCTCGTTGTGAGCCGGAATCTGCACCAGGCAACGGAACAGGCCCGGGTTCAGGCTGAACTCCCGTGCGTAAGCCAGGGTGGTGGCGTGAATGGAGGCCCGCAGCTCGCGCTCTCCGTGAGCGGCATCCTCGAGGCGATCAAAAAGATGGTTGACGAACGCCTCCAGCAGGGCGGCTGCTGCCTCACCCTGGTCCGCGAAGCACGACGTGAAGTCGTTGCCGCCGAGCCCCGCCAGAGGAGCGATCTGGCTTGGGGCAAGCAACTCCAGGTCGTCTTCATCGAGCAGACGCGCCGTAGCCGCCAGAAGCCGCAGTCGACGGCGATCCGACTTCGGCAGGCCCGACTGCCGGGCGCGGGCGTCCAGGATGGAGCTGAACGGCTGTGGAGCGATCATTGGCTGCTCACGAGTGACGGTATCAAGGAGACGCTGAACAATTCCCGCGTGCCTTTGCGCTTCATAGCGCCGCTGTGGCGCGGCGGCTGTTCGCAGTGACCGGATCGGTTCCCAGGGCCGGCCGTTTGGCGCCGCCGGGTGGGTAATCTACCGCCGCCGCGATTTGCGTAAGCTACAGCCTGACCGACCCGGCGGCAACACGCCATGATATCTGCCAACCTTTCAGGCCTGCGTCGCCCGCATCTCGCCCTGAAAGCCGCCGGTCTGCACCCGCCACTGCGCGGCGTAGGGTCCGGAACCGGCAATCAGTGCCTCGTGCCTGCCCTGTTCGACGATGCGTCCGCGATCCATCACGACGATGGCGTCCGCGTGCACAATGGTCGACAGACGGTGGGCGATGACGATCACGGTCCGACCGTGTGCAATGTGCTCCAGTGAGCGCTGAATCGCCGCCTCGGTCTCGTTGTCCACGGCGCTGGTGGCCTCGTCG
Organism: Ectothiorhodospiraceae bacterium; assembly: GCA_050117435.1. Lineage (GTDB taxonomy): Bacteria > Pseudomonadota > Gammaproteobacteria > Nitrococcales > Nitrococcaceae > JASFMS01. The sequence continues at coordinate 2,640 of JASFMS010000050.1, forward strand.
AGGATGAGAATCGGCGGGTCCTTGAGGAGTGCACGAGCGAGCGACAGGCGCTGACGCTGGCCGCCGGAGAGTCGGACGCCGCGCTCCCCCACGGGGGTGTCCAGCCCCTGCGGGAGCCGCTCTATGAATTCCCACGCCTCCGCCTGCCGGGCGGCGCGCTCCACTGCCGCATCGCCGGCATCGGGCCGGCCGTAGGCAATGTTCTCGCGGATGCTGCCCTCGAAGAGAAACACCTCCTGGCTGACCAGGCCGATGGCGTTGCGCAGCGACTCGAAGGACACCTGCTCGATGTCTTCGCCGTCGACGCTTATTGTCCCGGAATCCGGCGCGTGGAAGCGCAGCAGCAGTTTAACCAGCGTCGACTTGCCCGAACCCGTAGCACCCACCAGCGCCAGCGTGCTTCCCGCCGGAATGTGCAGCGAGACGTCATCCACACCGTGGCGACTGCCCGGATAGTGGAAGCTGACGCGGTCCAGCGCCACCTCGCCCCGCAACGCCTCCGGCAGAACACGGCCGGCGCCTTCGGTAACCGCAATCGGCGTTTCCATGAGGTTCAGGATGCGCAGCGTGCTCGCCATCGCCCGTTCGAAGAGGTCCACCGTCTCCGCGAGCCGGGTCAGCGGCCAGAGCAGGCGCTGGGTCAGGAACACCAGCACGCCGTAGGCCCCCACGTTGAGCTCACCGTTCAGGGCCTTGAAACCGCCGATGACGAAAGTCATCAGAAACCCGGCGAGAACGGCCATCCGGATCACCGGGATGAACGCCGAGCTAACGGCAATAGCCCGGCGATTGGCCAACACGTAGGCTTCGCTGGCCGCACGCAACCGTTCCGCCTCGCGGGCCTCGGCAGTGAAGCTCTTTATGGTGGCCATGCCGCCGATGTTGTTGGCGAGGCGGCTGGCCAGCGCCCCCACGCGGGAACGCACGGAGGCGTACAGCGGCGCCGCACGGCGCTGGAAGAAGAACGCGCCCCAGACGATGAGCGGTATCGGTGTGAAAGCCAGTGCGGCAATGAGCGGCGAGAGGACGAAGAACACTCCCCCCACCGCGACCACCGACACCGCCACCTGGACCAGCTCGTTGGCACCGCCGTCGAGAAAGCGCTCCAGCTGATTGACGTCGTCGTTGAGGATGGATACGAGCTCCCCGGAGCTGCGTCCCTCGAAAAACGCCATGTCCTGGCGCTGCAGGTGCTCGTAGGCATCCTGGCGCAGATCGGCCTGCAGGCGCTGGGCCAGGTTGCGCCAGAGAATCAGGTAGAGGTACTGGAACAGAGACTCCCCCGCCCAGATCAGAAACGTGAGCACTCCGAGCACCACCATCTGCTCGGTCGGTGACTCGAATCCCAACCGCGCAACGAAGCTGTCCGTCCGGTTAACCACCACGTCGATGGCAATGCCGATGAGGATCTCCGGCGCAATATCGAAGAGTTTGTTGGCCACCGAACAGGTGACGGCGGCAACGATACGCCGCCGGTAACCGCGCGCATAGCGCAGCAGGCGGGCAAGCGCCCTCCAGCTGCTCTCGAATTCCGACATGTGCTGTCTCCATCGGATCAGAGGCGAATAAGGCGAACGCCGCCGCGCGAGCCGGAACAGGACGTTGTCGAGACGGCGGCGCGCGCTGAGCCGGGGCCGCCCGATCTCCGGACTCAGAGAGTCCCGGGGTACGCTCCACCGTCCATCAGCAGGTTCTGACCGGTGATGTAACCGGCGTGGACCGAGCAGACGAAGGCGCAGTAGCGCCCGAACTCGTCGGGGCGGCCGAAACGCCCGGCGGGATTCTCCGCCGCCCGCTCGGCCCGGATGTCGTCGACGTCCCGTCCGGTGCGCTCGGCGGCGGCGGCAAACATCCCGGCCAGCCTGTCCGTATCGAACGGTCCCGGCAGCAGGTTGTTGATGGTCACGTTGTGCCGCACGGTCTGCCGGGACAGCCCGGCGACGAACCCGGTAAGTCCGGTGCGCGCGCCGTTGGAGAGGCAGAGTTCCGGAATCGGCGCCTTCACTGCACCGGACGTGATATTGACGATGCGGCCGAAGCCGCGCTGGATCATGCCGTCCACGCTGGCCCTGATGAGCTCGATGGGAGCAAGCATGTTGGCGCGCACGGCGGCAATCCAGTCCTCCTCGCTGAAGTCGCGGAAGTCGCCGGGGGGCGGCCCGCCGGCATTGGTAACCAGAATATCCGGCTTCGGGCACGCGGCCAGCACGGCTTCGCGTCCCTCCGCCGTCGTTACGTCGGCGGCAATGGCTTCCACCGGGCTTCCGGTGGCGCGGCGAATCGCCTCCGCCGTTCCGTTCAGGCGTTCGGCGTCGCGGGCGGCAATGGTCACGCCCACGCCTTCCTCGGCAAGCGCCTCCGCGCAGGCCCGTCCCAGGCCGCGGCTGGCGCCGCAGACGATGGCCTTGCGGCCGCCTATTCCCATGTCCATTGTTATGGCTCCTCTGTCTGCCTTTCCTCACCCGATTCCGTCGCCGTGTGGGCGACAACGTAGTCCACGAAAGCACGTTCGGCGTGGGAGAGGTAACCCCCACGCTTCCAGGCCAGCGACAGGTCCAGGTGAACCGGAGGGTCGAAGGATACCGGACAAAGCGCCGCGTCCTCCGCGGCAACGATCCGAAGTACGGTGGTGATGCCGAAACCCCGCCGGACGATCGCCCGGTTCAAAGCGATCAGGTTGGACTCGAAGGCAACCTTCGGCTCCCGGCCGCATTCACGACTGATGCGCTCGATGAAGGCGCGGTGATGGTAGCCCTCCTGGAACAGCACCAACTCATGATCAAGAAACTCACGTGGCGTCACTCCCTCGCGACCGGCGAGCTCGTGGTCACGGGGAACGCACACCACCATTTCCTCTCGCAGGAAGTGCCGCGTCTCCAGTTCGCCGTCCGGATCCTCGTCCACCACTACACCCAGGTCCAGTTCGCCGTCCAGAATCATCCGACGCTGCTCGCCGCCGCCGGCTTCGCGCACCGAAAGCCGCAGCCCCGGGTATCGGCTCTTGAACCCCATGAGCAGGGGCGGGAAGAAGTAGGAGCCCAGCATGCTTGGAACCCCGAGTGCCAGGGCCCCCTTCTCCAGCCCGCGCAGCTCCTGCATGGCAAGCTCCGCGGCCTGCGCCCGTTCCAGCAGATCCCGGGCGCGATCCAGAAGCTCCAGACCCTCCGGCGTCGGCGAGACGCATCGCTCGCCGCGATGCAGCAGGGTAAGACCGAGCTGCGCCTCCAGTTTGCGAATGGCGATACTGACGGCCGGTTGGGCGATGTGCAGTGATCGGGCCGCGGCGCTGAAGCTGCGCGCCTCCACAACGGCACGGAAATAGCGTAGCTGCCGGAGGTCCATATCTATATCGTTTCAATATAATTTGGATAAAAAGAATATACTTCCAATATCGACCTGCCCACCTTATCGTACCGTCGAGTCCGTAATTCTCCACGGTGCGAAACCTCATGATCCAAGCCGGCACCGGTCCGTTCTGGCGCGCGACTGCGGCGCTCTGCCTGGGATCGTTCATGGTCTTCTGCAACGTGTACGCGACGCAGCCGCTGCTACCGATGCTGAGAGACGCCTTCGCCGTCTCACCGCTGCAGTCCAGCCTGTCCCTCTCCGTCACCACGCTGACCCTCGGCGCATCCCTCCTGCTCTACGGCCCGCTCTCCGACGCGCTTGGTCGCAAGCCCATCATGGTGACCACCATGGTGCTGGCGACTCTCTGCACGGCGGGGCTCACAGTGGTGGGCAGCTTTCCTCTGCTGCTGGCGCTGAGGGCGCTCCAGGGTTTCTGCCTGGGCGGACTGCCGGCGGTTGCGGTGGCCTACATGGGCGACGAATTCGATCGTCGCGCCATGCTGACGGCCGTGGGACTCTACATCGCCGGCAACTCGCTTGGCGGCATCTCCGGCCGGGTACTGAGCGGCGCCGTGGCCGATCACTGGGGCTGGCGGACGAGCTTCGCCGCGCTGACCGTGCTGAGCATCGTCTGCGTCGCGGTGTTCGCCCGCGCTCTGCCCCCTTCGCGGCAGTTTCGCCCCCGCCCCCTGGGAATCCGGCAGATGGGGGCCGATCTGGCGGGCCACCTCCGCGACCCGGCCATCCTCCCCGCCTACCTGGCGGGGGGGTTGAACTTCTTCATCTTCGTGAACCTGTACAGCTATATCACCTACCGACTCAGCGCGCCGCCCTATTCCCTGTCCCCGGGTTGGCTGGGGCTGCTGTTTCTGACCTATCTGGCCGGAACACTGGCCTCCGCCGTGTCAGGCCGGGTGCTGCTGCGGCTCACGGCGCCACGGGCAATGGCAGCAGGCAGCGTGGTGATGATAGCGGGGTCCGCGCTCACGCTGACCTCGCCCCTGCCTCTCGTAATCTCCGGCCTTGCCGTCAACGCGCTCGGCTTCTTTCTGGCTCACTCCGCCGCATCGGGCTGGGTGGGCCGCTCAGCCCAACAGGCCCGGGCCAGCGCGTCGTCCCTATACCTGCTCTTCTACTACGTAGGCGGCAGCACGGGCAGCTTCTACCTGGACCCTTTCTGGGCAACCGGCGGCTGGCCGGCGGTAGTGGCTGCGGCGATTGCCGTTCTGATTGTCACCGGCGGCCTCGCCATCTACCTTGGCAGTCGCACCGTCGCACCTGAACGGAGCGCTGACGCGGCGTGACACCCTCGGCGCCAACCGGGCCGGCCGGTGCTGAAACAGTTCGGTCACGGCGGATTCGTTATCATGTTCACATCTCGACAGGTAACCGCCTGCCTGTTCTATGCTTACGGCCTGATGCCAATCGCAAGGGAGAACGTTATGTGGGGGGATTGGATAAAGCGCTGGACGGAACTGCTGTTCTGGTGGGTGCCCCGGCACGACTCGGGGGCAGAGGAGCAGCAACCCCGCCCGTCGACACCAGCGGCACCGCCCCGGAAGCCGCAGGCCGAGCCCCGGTGGGAGCCGGAGAGCGTGGCGGAACCGGAACCGACGCCGGAACCGAAACCAACGCCGGAGCAACCCTCTGAGCCTGCCCCGAAAGCGGCCACCGCGAGTCCCGACGACCTCACCGTAATCAAGGGCATCGGCCCCGCGATGCAGGACCGGCTGCAGGCACTGAATGTCCGCACCTTCGCGGATCTGGCGGCGGCAGACCCGGACGACCTGGCCGCGCGTCTGCGCAAGGCGCAGGCAGTGGTTTCCAAGGCGCGGGTGGAAGCGTGGATCGAGACGGCAAAGGAGCATGGCGGCGGATGACGGCCGCGGCGTGACCACGCGCGACCACACGAGGCCTGTTTGAATCGCCTTCAGGCGCTGACGGACATCGTGCTCGCCCTTGCACTGACGGTGGCGGCGGGGTATGCATCAGCGCGTCTCGTCGGGGCGGTGGAAGGCACCACCGCCCTCGGCGGCGTAATCGTGGTCCAGGGCCTCATTATCCTCATCGGGCTGCGACTGCTACTGGTTCGGCGTCGTCAGGGCTGGCGGGACATCGGCCTCGTTCGCTTCGCCGCCGTGGACATTGGCCGCGGCGTCAGGGCCCTG
>JASFMS010000051.1:0-8119 GCA_050117435.1 Ectothiorhodospiraceae bacterium
AGGCAAATGATTTCAGTGCGTTGGATTTTTCGACGCAAGTCACTTTGCCGGGGTGGCCGGCATCGCGTCGCCGCCGGGCCAGACGGAAAGCGAAGTCGAATAGCTTCTCGGATACCTTGCGGGTGACTACCAGGCTGTCGCTCGCCGGCCGATCGTTGGCCACGCCGCGGCCGCCGGCGGTAGCAAACATACCTTCAGTGGATTCGCGGATGAGTACGATATCCACGTCCTCTGCGCGAGGATCCTCCAGCATGGTCGGGATTCCCGCGATGGCGCGAATCGGCCGGACACCCGCATGGAGCCCGAGACTGACGCGCAGATCCAGCTGAGGAGAGATTTCGGTACCGTCCGGATAGCGGACGTTCGGAAGGCCCATGGCGCCGAGAAGAACGGCATCCGCGGCGCGTGTCGATTCCATGGTCTGCGCGGGCAGCGCCTCGCCGGTCACGCGATAGGTGTCGGCGCCGGCCGGCAAGGTCTCGAGCCGCAGGTTTAGGTTGCCGGTGATGCGCAGTGCGTTGGTGAGGATGTCGAGACATACCGGCATGACCTCCCGTCCGATGCCGTCGCCGGGGAGAACCGCGATGTGAAAGTCTTGGATCGTGTTCATGGGAGACGGCCTCTATGATCTTATCGGTTCGATTCGGGACAGGGTTGTCAGTGGATGCCGCCAGTGGGGTGGTGGCGCGCCGGTGACGGGGCTGGGGAACGCAAGGACATGATCCGCCAGCAGACTGCCGAGAAAAGCTGTTTGCCGGCCGGGGCCGCCGAAGGCGAGGCTGGATATGTTGCCGAGTCGTGTGCTCGCGGCGTGGTCCAGATGTTCGCGCCCCATCCGGCCGGAAATATAGGCCTGTTCGACGTCCTCAAGGTGGCCACGGTCCGCATCCTCTACGATGGTGTTACGCTCGCCGTCGGCGGTGATGCGGACGGCTCGGTTGCTCACGGGGCTGGTTATCCAGACCGCGCCCTCGGCATCGAAGGTCAGACCGTCCGCGACGATTCTCGCGCCGCGCCTTTCCCTGAGCACGATGAAGCCGTCATCGCAGTTCGGGCGGTATCCCATCGCGCGGGGTTGCCGGCGGTTGCTGACTGTAATCCAGAGCCTGCCCTGCGTGTCCCGGTAGACGAAGTCCGTCGGGGGGGCGGCTCGCCGTCGATTTCTCCGAGTTGGGCGATCAGAAACGAACCATTCGGTTCCAGGGCAATTCCGCTGGGTCTCAGAGCCCAGCTGGTCTCCCGGGAGCGGATGTGTTGTGTGTGGCCGTCGGGAGCGATCAGGGCGCTGCCGCCGTTGCCCGACCAGTCCGCGGTAAACAGTCGGCCACTGCAGTGGCATAGCACGCACTCGGGCCGTTGCAGGTGGTTTCCCACGTCTACCCGGCTGTCAAGATGGATCACCGGGTGGTCCGCCTCCGCCAGTTGTCGATCACATTAATGAATAATGTAATGTATACGTTATAGCAGGCAAGGCCCATTCCGGTGGCTTGTCGGCCGTCCCTTCGGCTTCCGTTCAACGCTCGAAGAGGCTTGGGGGATGCGAACGGGGGTGTGGCAGCTTAGGTATGCGCGCCGGCAAAACGGGGCGGACGCTCTTGGGGCGCGGGGGGATGGAATCGCCCCCGAACCGCGGCCGTTCGGCCCTCGGTCCGGGGGTGGTTGATCAGACGTCCAGGTAAGAGAGTATCCCCTTGGCGGCCTCGCGGCCTTCCCAGACCGCCGTTACCACCAGGTCCGATCCGCGCACCATGTCGCCGCCGGCAAATACTTTGGGATTGCCGGTCTGGTACGGGTGTTCGCCTTGCCTCGCCACCACGACGCGATCCCGTTCGTCTACCTCCACCTGGTGTGCGTCGAACCACTCCGGCGGGCTGGGCCGGAAGCCGAAAGCGATGATCACCCGGTCTGCGGGGATAACTTCCTCCGTTCCCGGCACCGGCTCTGGGCGGCGGCGGCCACGCTCGTCCGGGGCGCCCAGCTGCGTGGTGATCACCTTGACCCCCTCGACCCGGCCGTCTCCCACGATCTCTACGGGCTGCCGGTTCCAGAGGAAGTTCACGCCTTCCTCCTTGGCGTTGTAGACCTCACGGCGCGAGCCCGGCATGTTGGATTCGTCCCGGCGATAGGCGCAGGTCACACGAGTGGCTCCCTGGCGCAGGGCGGTGCGGTTGCAGTCCATGGCGGTGTCGCCGCCGCCGAGCACCACCACTTCCTTGCCGCGCATGTCCACGTAGTCGCTCGCCTGGCGCTCGAAGCCCATGAGGCGGTTGATGTTGGAGACCAAGTAGGGCAGGGCCTCGTAGACGCCTTCCATGTCCTCGCCGGGGAAGCCGCCGCGCATGTAGGTGTAGGTGCCCATGCCCAGGAATACGGCGTCGAAATCACGCTCCAGCTCTTCGTACGTGACATCGGTGCCTACCTCGGTATTCAGGCGGAATTCCACGCCCATGCCTTCCATGACGCTGCGGCGGGTGGCAATGACTTCCTTCTCCAGCTTGAACGGCGGGATGCCGAAGGTGAGCAGGCCGCCTATCTCCGGGTAGCGGTCGAAGACCACGGCGTCCACGCCGTTGCGCACCAGGATGTCCGCCGCTCCCAGGCCGGCGGGGCCGGCGCCCACCACGGCCACGCGCTTGCCGGTCTTGACCACGCCCGACATGTCCGGCCGCCAGCCGCGCTTGAATGCCTCGTCGGTGATGTATTTCTCCACCGAGCCGATGGTCACGGCGCCGAAGCCGTCATTCAGCGTGCACGCCCCCTCGCAGAGCCGGTCCTGCGGGCAGACCCGGCCGCAGACCTCGGGCAGGGTGTTGGTCTTGTGGGAGAGTTCCGCCGCTTCGAACAGGTTGCCCTCGGCCACGAGCTTGAGCCAGTTGGGAATGTAGTTGTGGACCGGGCACTTCCATTCGCAGTAGGGATTGCCGCACTCCACGCAGCGGTCGGCCTGAGAGCCCGCCGTCTCCGGATCGAACTGGCCGTAGATCTCCTCGAATTTCTGCACCCGTGCCTCGGCCGGCTTCTTGTCCGGATCCTGCCGGGGCACGTCGATGAACTGAAATACGTTACCCATCTTTCTCCATCATCCGTCTGATCGCGCGTCGGGCGGCGCCGTGCGCCGACCGGGGCTCAGGCCGCCTGGCGCAGAGTGTTCAGGACTTCGTGAATGTCCGCGGCCTTCGGCTTCACCAGCCAGAACCGGCCCACGTAGTCGCGGAAGTTCTCGACGATCTCCCGGCCCCACTCGGAGCCGGTTTCCGCGACGAACTCGGCGATCATGTCCCGCAGGTAATGACGGTGGGCCTCCATGCTCTCGGCCTGAATGCGGTTGATGTCGATGAGCTCGTGGTTGTAGCGGTCCACGAAGCGGTTTTCCAGGTCCAGGACGAAGGCGAAGCCGCCGGTCATGCCGGCACCGAAGTTGAGCCCCGTGGAGCCCAGTACGCAGACAACGCCGCCGGTCATGTACTCGCAGCCGTGATCGCCGACCCCCTCCACCACGGCCTGGGCGCCGGAATTGCGTACGGCGAAGCGCTCTCCGGCGAGTCCGGCCGCGAACAGCTGACCGCCGGTGGCGCCGTAAAGGCAGGTGTTGCCGATGATGGTGGTGTCCTTGCTCCGAAACTCACTGTTCCGCGGCGGGTGGATCACCAGTTTGCCGCCGGCCATGCCTTTGCCCACATAGTCGTTGGCGTCGCCTTCCAGATAGATGTGCAGCCCGCCGGCGTTCCACACGCCGAAGCTCTGGCCCGCAGTGCCGGTCAGGCGCAGGGTGACGGGGTATTCCGCCATGCCCTGGTTGCCGTAGCGGCGGGCGATTTCGCCGGAAAGACGGGCGCCGATGGAGCGGTTGTTGTTCTTCACCGCGTAGCTGAACTCGCCGCCGGACTGCGCTTCGATGGCGGGGAGGGCGTCGTGGACCATCTGCTCCGCCAGTTCGCCCTTGTCGAAGGGCACGTTGCGTTCGACCTGGCAGGATTTGGGTTTCTCTCCGGGAATGCCGCCGTCGGAGACAATGCCGGAGAGATCGAGACGGCGCTGCCGCTCGGTCTCGCCCGGCAGCATTTCCAGCAGGTCCAGCCGGCCGATGAGCTCTTCCATGGAGCGGACGCCCAGCTTGGCCAGCCACTCCCGGGCCTCCATGGCCACGAAGGTGAAGTAGTTGGCGATGCGCTCGGGCGTGCCAACGAAATGCTTGAGGCGCAGTACCTTCTGCTGGGTGGCAACGCCGGTGGGGCAGTTGTTCAGATGGCAGACGCGCAGGTACTTGCAGCCCATGGCCACCATCGGGGCCGTACCGAAGCCGAAGCTCTCGGCGCCGAGGATGGCGCCCTTGATCACGTCCAGGCCCGTCTTCATGCCACCGTCGGCCTGCAGGCGGATCTTGTCCCTCAGGTCGTTGGCGCGCAGGGTCTGCTGCGTCTCCACCAGGCCCAGCTCCCAGGGGGTGCCAGCGTATTTCACCGAGGTCAACGGACTGGCGCCGGTGCCGCCGTCATAGCCGGCGATGGTGATGAGGTCGGCGTAGGCCTTGGCTACGCCGGCCGCCACGGTGCCCACGCCGGGCTCCGCCACCAGCTTCACCGAAACCAGCGCTGCCGGATTGATCTGCTTCAGATCGAAGATGAGCTGTGCCAGGTCCTCGATGGAGTAGATGTCGTGATGCGGCGGCGGCGAGATGAGCGCCACGCCGGGCTTGGAGTAGCGCAGCCGGGCGATCATCTCGTTGACCTTGTGCCCGGGCAGCTGCCCGCCCTCGCCGGGCTTGGCGCCCTGGGCGACCTTGATCTGCAGAACCTCGGCGTTGACCAGGTAGTGCGGCGTCACGCCGAAGCGCCCGGAGGCCACCTGCTTGATCTTGGCCATGCGCTCGGTGCCGTACCGGGCGGGGTCTTCGCCGCCTTCGCCGGAGTTGGAGCGCCCGCCCAGGCGGTTCATGGCGATCGCCAGCGCCTCGTGGGCCTCGGGAGAGAGTGCGCCCAGGGACATTCCGGCGGAGTCGAAGCGCTTGAGGATGGCCTCCAGCGGCTCGACGTCGTCCACCTCCAGCGGCGCATCCGCGACGCGCAGGCGCAGCAGGTCGCGGAACGTGGCGGTGGGGCGGCTGTTCACGGTGTCGGCGAACTGCCGGTACACCGCGTAGTCGCCGGTATAGGAGGCCTCCTGGAGCAGCCGCACCACGTCCGGGTTGTAGGCGTGGTATTCGCCGTCGTGGACGTACTTGAACAGTCCGCCCTGACCCAGGGGCTGACTGCGACGCCACGCCCGGCGATGCAGCTCACGCTGGTCCGCCTCCAGGTCCGAGAAATCCGCGCCCTGCACACGACTGGTTGTGCCGCGGAAGCACTGGTCCACCACCTCGTCGTGGAAGCCGACGATCTCGAAGAGCTGGGCGCCCCGGTAACTGGTGATGGTGGAAATGCCCATCTTGGAGAGGATCTTGTACAGGCCCTTGTTGATGCCCTTGCGGTAGTTGCGCAGCAGATCGGGCAGGGGTGTGCCCTTGAGCTGGCCGGTGCGGACCATGTCCTGGATGATCTCGTAGGACAGGTACGGGTAAACGGCGGTGGCGCCGTAGCCCACGAGCACCGCGACTTCATGGGAGTTGCGCGCGGTGCCGGTTTCCACCACCAGGTTGGCGTCGCAGCGCAGGCCGCGGCGGCTCAGGTGATGGTGGACGGCGCCCGTGGCGAGCAGGGCGTGCACCGGTACTTGATCCCGGGACAGTCGGCGGTCAGAGAGTACCAGGACCGTGCGCCCGTCGCGGACGGCTGTTTCCGCCTGTTCGCAGATGGCCGTGATGGCCGACTGCAGGTCCGAGGTCGGCTCGTATTCCAGGTCGATGACGTGGTGGGAATAGGCCTCGTCCTCCTGTGCCAGGAGGGTGGCGAACTTGGCGTCGGAGAGCACCGGGGAGTCCACCACCAGCCGCCGGGCGTGGTCCTCGGTCTCCTCGAACAGGTTTTTCTCGCGGCCGAAGCATGTCTCCAGGGACATGACGATCTGCTCGCGCAGCGGGTCGATGGCCGGGTTGGTGACCTGGGCGAACTGCTGGCGGAAGAAGTCGTAGAGCGGCCGCACCTTGGTGGAAAGCACCGCCATGGGGGTGTCGTCACCCATGGATCCCACGGCCTCCTGGCCGCCCGCGGCGAGGGTGCGCAGGACAATGTCCCGTTCCTCGAAGGTGACATTGAACTGCTTCTGGAAGATCTGCAGCTCGTTTTCCGAGAGGCCTCTGCGGTCGCTCTCGCCGCCGAGGCGTGACTCCAGCCGGCGGGAGAACTGGTTGAGCCAGCGCTTGTACGGGGCTCGGCTCTTGAGGCGGCTGTCGATGTCCTCCGGCAGGAGCAGCTCCCCGGTTTCGGTGTCGGCGGCGAGCATCTCGCCCGGCTTCAGCCGGCCCTTGGCGACCACGTCGGCGGAATCGTAGTCGTAGACGCCGATCTCGGAGGCCAGGGTGATGTGCCGATCCTTGGTGATCACCCAGCGCGCCGGGCGCAGGCCGTTGCGGTCCAGGGCACAGGCGGCGTGACGGCCGTCGGTGAGGACGATCCCGGCGGGGCCGTCCCAGGGCTCGATGTGCTGGGAGTGGTACTCGTAGAACGCGCGCATGTCGGCGTCCATGGTGTCCACGTTCTGCCATGCCGGCGGGATGAGCAGGCGCAGGGCGCGGAAGATGTCCATGCCGCCGGTGAGCAGCACGTCCAGCATGTTGTCCAGGCTGCTGGAGTCGGAGCCTTCGGTGTTCACCAGGGGCTGCACCGCGTCGATATCGGGCAGCATCGGCGTTTGGAACTTGTAGCCGCGGGCGTTGGCCCAGTTCCGGTTGCCCTGGATGGTGTTGATCTCGCCGTTGTGGGCGAGATAGCGGAAGGGCTGGGCCAGGCGCCACTGGGGCAGCGTGTTGGTGGAGAAGCGCTGGTGGAAGACGATCAGCGACGTCTCCATGCGCTCGTCCCGCAGGTCGTGGTAGAACACCGGCAGGTTGGACGGCATCACCAGGCCCTTGTAGGAGAGCACGCGGCTGGAGAGGCTGGGGATGTAGAAGTCCTCGTCTTCCGGTTCCAGTGCCTTTTCCGCCTGACGGCGGGCGGTGAACAGGCGACGTTCAAACTCCAGTTCGTCGACACCCTCCGGTGCGTTCACGAACACCTGCTCGATGGCCGGCATGGTCTCCAGCGCCTGTTCGCCGCAGGCTTCGGGGTTGACCGGGACTTCACGCCAGCCGGCCGTTTCCAGGCCCTGTTCGGAGAGTGCACCGTCGACCCCGCGGCGAACCGTGTCGGCCCGGGCGGCGTCATGACCCATGAACACGCAGCCGACGGCGAACCGCTCGGCCAGATCGATCCCGCATTCCTCGGCGATGGTGCGGAGGAAGCCCGTGGGCCTTTTCATGAGAATTCCGCAACCGTCGCCCGTCTTGCCGTCGGCGGCGATGGCGCCGCGGTGCGTCAGACGGGCGAGGGCGCTGATGGCCGTCTCTACGGTCCAGTGGCTCGGAGTGCCGTCCATGTGCGCGATCAGGCCGAAGCCGCAGTTGTCCCTCTCGAATTGCGGCCGGTAGAGAGCAGGCTCGCTAAAGCTGTGGTACCTCACGTAGATGATGCCTCTGCGTGGTTATTAAACGGGGGGACGCGAGCCGGGGCGGCTCATGAGGCGTTCGGTCGCGGTGGGGCTGGTTTTCTGAATGCCTTTCTCCCGGTCAGTCGCGGCGCCGCGGGCGCGTTGCCCTGTGCGTCGCCGTGGCGGGAATCCCCGCGCCCGGTTGCCTGTACGTCCGCTATGCCGGTGGCCGGTGCTGGCGCCACGCCCCCGGCCTTGCTCGAGCGAGGCCGGGATCCCGCGGCGGTTGCCCGACTTTTCAGTGCGTTACCGCACTGCGCCACAGGTTCCAGGCCCACCGCCCGACGCTGGGCAAATGGCTGCACAATATAGCTCGCGCTTGGCGAGGAGTAAAGCGGTTTACGCAGCGTAAACGGTGAGCGTCTACCTAGGTCAGTCGCTTCGGGTCGTAGAGCCGTTCATGTTCGGCAATGGCATAGCGGTCGGTCATGCCGGCAATGTAATCGGCGACGATGCGGGCCCTGCGACGAGCAGCCTCGGCTTGCGTTCCGGAGGGCAT
>JASFMS010000052.1:0-8085 GCA_050117435.1 Ectothiorhodospiraceae bacterium
CGCCTGGTGCTCAACGAAAAGCGGCCCATGCCCGGCAGTGAAGGGCCGGTGGAGCACAGGCTCTATTCCGACGGCCTCGCCTCTGTCTCCGTCTACATTGAGCGCAAGGACGATCATGAGGCCTTCACCGGCAGTTCTCGCATGGGGGCGGTGAACGCCTTCGGCCGCGTTGTGTCCGGCTACCAGACAGTGGTGGTCGGGGAGGTTCCGGCCGCCACCGTGCGCCGAATCGGTCAGTCCATCGCTCGCAGCGCTGGCGACGGCGACGGCGGATGATCGAGGAGCATGCTACTGTCGTCGCGGTGGAGGGTGCATACGTCAGAGTGCGTGCCCAGCGCCAGTCCACCTGCGGCCAGTGCCACGCTCGGCAGGCCTGCGGTGTCTCTGCGCTAGCGGACTTTCTCTCTCGGCGTCAGTCCAGTATACGTGTGGCGAACCCGCTGGGTGCCCGTGCTGGGGATCACGTGGTGCTCGGGGTCCGCGAGGATGCGGTGCTTCGCGCCGCGTTGGCTGCTTACGGCCTGCCTCTCCTGCTTCTCCTGGCGGTCGCTTTCTCCGGTGCCCGAGTGGCCGCCGGCCTGGGTGTTGCCGGGGATGCCGGCGCAATCGCGGGTGCCGTTTTCGGACTCGGCGTCGGCTTCCTGTGGTTGCGCTTGTCGGCGGCGAGGCGAAGCGCCGATTCGCGTTATGAACCGGTGGTGCTGCGGGTCGAAAACGCAGTGTCGCCGGCGGCACACGAACCAGGTGGCCCGGGCGGGCACCGTGCAGTCCGCGCATGAGCGTTCTCCGGGGCTCCCCCGATCGACTCACCTTTCCAGAGGTGCTGCCAAGCTCTCAGTGGCCAATTGCGCCGCCTCTGCGGCGGCGCGAAAGTCGGTGAGCTTACCCGGCGTTGACGGCAACAACACGGAGGTGCGGGCGCCACATGGTCGGCATTGATGAACGCACCGTGCCGCCAGTCCACACCCTAACAATGTTGCCGGAAAGATTAGTAAGCTATGCGTGGGACGCCATACTGGGAGAGGCTGAATGTATAACCACCGACTGGTGCGGCCGCTGGTGCTTGTCGCCGCGCTTCTGCTGGCGGGAGTCGCCCATGCCGCTCGTGGGCTGCCCGACTTCACGCAACTGGTGCGCGAGAGCAGCCCCGCGGTCGTCAACATCTCCACCACGCAGACGATCACCCGGGAGGCGCCGGGCTCCGGAATGCCGGACCTGCCGGAAGGGCATCCCTTCAAGGATTTTCTGGACCGGTTTTTCGATGAGCAGCAGCCCCGTGAATACGATGCCCAGTCTCTGGGGTCGGGGTTCATCATCTCCAAGGACGGTTACATCCTCACGAATTACCATGTGGTTCGCGACGCCACGGAGATTGTCGTGCGCCTCAGCGACCGCCGCGAGTTCGTTGCCGAATCGGTGGGCGGCGACGAGCGCAGCGATCTTGCGCTTCTGAAGATCGACGCAAATGACCTGCCCGTGGTCACCATTGGCAAGTCGTCGCGACTGCAGGTGGGGGAATGGGTTCTCGCCATCGGCTCTCCCTTCGGTTTCGAGCACTCCGTGACGGCGGGCATCGTCAGCGCCAAAGGCCGCAATCTCCCCACCGAGAATTACGTGCCGTTCATCCAGACGGACGTCGCCATCAACCCCGGCAATTCCGGAGGGCCGCTGTTCAACCTGGACGGCGAGGTGGTGGGGATCAATTCCCATATATACAGCCGCACCGGCGGTTTCATGGGGTTGTCGTTCGCCATTCCCATCGAGCTTGCGATGAACGTCGTGGATCAGATCCGCTCCAAGGGGAAAGTCACCCGCGGCTGGCTCGGTGTTCTCATTCAGGACGTAACGCGAGAACTCGCCGAGTCCTTCGATATGAAGAAACCGCAGGGCGCGCTGGTCTCCCAGGTCATGGATGACAGTCCCGCGGCGGAGGCGGGGCTGAAGGTCGGTGACGTCATCGTCGAGTACGACGGACGGGAGGTGCCGACATCCGCTGCGCTTCCGCCGATGGTGGGAAATACGCCGGTGGGGCAGAGCGTTCCCCTGAGAGTGATTCGTGAGGGCGAGCCGCAGAACCTGACGGTTACCATCGGGGAGCTGCCGGAACAGGCGCAAGCGCAGCCGGAGCCGGTGCCGGAACCGCAGGACAGCGGTTTGAACACCCTCGGAATGACGGTTAAGCCACTTGATGACGAGGCGCGAAGCGGTGCCGGCATGGGTGAGAACGAGAAGGGCGTTCAGGTGACCGAAGTGGAGAGCGGCGGCCCCGCCGACGAGGCCGGCATCGAGTCCAGCGACGTGATCACCATGCTGAATCGGCGGCCGGTTGAGAGCGTCGAGGAATTCCGCCGGGCGGTGGCCGATCTCGAACCCGGGAGCAGTGTGCCCGTGCTGGTGAAACGATCGAGCGGGCCACGCTTCTTTGCGATTCGCGTGCCGGAGTGAAGTCGTATCCCCGCTCCGCGTCCTGCCGTGTCGGTGGCGTGGAATTTGAGCCTGGCGGCCGAAACCCGTATCTTCTTGCCGGTCCGGATGCAGGCGGGCGCGCTCGCGCCGCGTCATCACGGTAGGCCCCTTCAGCCGATCCCGCTCCGCAAGGTACATGCGCAGTCGTTTATGACCACACAATCAATGGACCGTATACGGAATTTCTCGATCATTGCCCACATCGATCACGGCAAGAGCACCCTCGCGGATCGTCTCATCGAGCGCTCCGGGGCGCTCACCGACCGGGAAATGGCCGAGCAGGTTCTGGATTCCATGGATCTGGAGCGCGAGCGTGGCATCACCATCAAGGCGCAGAGCGTGTCGCTTCAGTACAAGGCGCGTGACGGGAACACGTACCAGCTGAACTTCATCGACACTCCCGGTCACGTGGACTTCTCCTACGAGGTCAGCCGGTCCCTCTACGCCTGCGAGGGTGCGCTGCTCCTGGTGGACGCTTCCCAGGGGGTGGAGGCCCAGAGCGTCGCCAACTGCTATACGGCAGTCGAGCAGGGCCTGGAGATTCTGCCCGTACTGAACAAGATCGATCTGCCATCGGCGGAGCCCGAGCGGGTCATTCAACAGATCGAGGAAATCATCGGTTTGCCGGGCGAGGACGTCCTGAACGTCAGCGCCAAGACCGGCCAGGGCGTCGACGATCTGCTGGAAGCCCTGGTGGAGCGCATTCCGGCCCCGAAGGGAAATCCCGAGGGGGCGCTGAAGGCGCTCATTATCGACTCCTGGTTCGACAACTACCTCGGCGTGGTGTGCCTCGTCCGCGTGTTCGATGGTGAGCTCAAGCGCGGCGAGAAAATTCGCGTCATGTCCACGGGGCGGGAGTTTCAGGTGGACGACATCGGCATTTTCACGCCCAAGCGCACGCCCTGGGAGTCGCTTACCGCCGGTAGGGTCGGCTATGTCGTGGCCGGCATCAAGGACATCGACGGGGCGCCGGTTGGCGATACCCTCACATCGGCGCGAAACCGCACCGAATCGCCCGTGCCCGGATTCAAGGTGGTGCAGCCGCGGGTGTTTGCCGGCGTCTTTCCGGTCAACGCTGACGACTACGAGAATTTCCGGGACGCTCTCGGCAAGCTGCGCCTCAACGACGCCGCTTTGCACTACGAACCGGAAACCTCGCAGGCCCTGGGCTTCGGTTTCCGCTGCGGGTTCCTCGGCATGCTCCACATGGAAATCGTTCAGGAGCGGCTGGAGCGCGAGTACGGACTGGAGCTGATCACCACGGCGCCGACGGTTGTGCACCAGGTGGTCAACGTCGACGATGAGCTCCTGGAGGTGCATAACCCGTCGCAGCTCCCGCCGGTGACCCAGATCGCGGAGATCCGCGAGCCGATCATTCATGCCAGCATCCTGGTGCCCCAGGAGTACGTCGGCAACGTGATCAAGCTCTGCGAGGAAAAGCGTGGCACGCAGAAGGCCATGCAGTACATCGGCAACCAGATATCGCTCGAATACGAGATGCCGATGGCGGAAGTCGTGCTGGACTTCTTTGACCGGCTGAAGTCCGCCAGCAAGGGCTTCGCGTCGTTCGACTACGAGTTCCGTCGCTTCGAGGCGGAGCGGCTGGTCAAGCTCGATATCCTGGTCAACGGTGATCGGGTGGACGCCCTGTCGGTCATCGTTCACCGTGACCACGCGGAGAGCCGCGGCCGGGAGCTTACGGAGCGGCTCAAGGAGATTATTCCGCGGCAGATGTTCGAGGTCGCGATTCAGGCGTCCATCGGCTCCAAGATCATAGCCCGATCCACGGTGAAGGCGCTTCGAAAGAACGTCACCGCGAAGTGCTACGGCGGCGACATCACCCGCAAAAAGAAGCTTCTGGAAAAACAGAAGGCGGGTAAGAAGCGCATGAAACAGGTGGGCAAGGTGGAAATACCCCAGGACGCCTTTCTTGCCGTGCTGCAGGTGGATCAGAACAAGTAACCGCTCACAGGGGATTGCGCATGCTGCTGGATTTCGAGTTTCTGCTGGTCCTGGTCACGTTCGTGACGGGCCTGATCTGGGGGTGGGACAAGTGGCGGCGCCGCGGCAAGAAGGCGGAGGGCGAGCAGAAGGTCTCCTGGTGGGTCGATCTGTCGAGGTCACTGTTTCCCGTCATTCTGGCGGTTCTGGTTATCCGTTCCTTCGTGGTCGAGCCCTTTCGGATTCCTTCGGGCTCCATGGTGCCCACCCTCCTGGCCGGCGACTTCATCCTGGTGAACAAGTTTGCGTTCGGGCTGCGGCTTCCCGTCCTGCACACCCGCATTCTGGGGGACGGCAAGCCGGAGCGCGGCGACGTCGTGGTGTTCCGCTATCCCGTGGACCCGAGTCAGGACTACATCAAGCGGGTCATCGGTTTGCCCGGCGATCACATCCGTTACGTCCACAAGAAGCTGTACATTAACGGCAAGCCGATGGACCAGAAGGAAATCGGCCACTATCCGCCGGCGCCTCGGGCGGTCCTCACGCAGGAGGATCTGTCCGGTGTCGACCACCGAATCCTGCTCTACGGCAGTGCGCCGGATCGTGGTTTCAGCTACACGGTGCCGCCGAACAGCTATTTCATGATGGGGGACAATCGGGATCGCAGCAGCGATAGTCGGTTTTGGGGACCTGTTCCCGCCGCCAATCTGGTCGGCAGGGCATTCTTGATATGGATGAGCTGGGATTTCAAGGACTACGGCATCAATTGGGGGCGCATCGGTCAGGCGATTGACTGACCGCGATGTGGCGCGCGGAAGAGCGGGAGCCTGCTCCGGAGATCTTCGTGATCGCGAACACGGGGCGGCGCCCGCATCGAGGAGAGAGGACCAGGGCACATGTACGCGAAGCAGAAAGGTATGACCCTTATCGGCTGGCTGGTAACGCTGGTGATCGTGGGCGTGGCGGCGCTGGTCGCCATGCGCCTGGTACCGGTATACATAGAAGCCTATTCGGTGGGGTCCATACTTCAGACAATGGAGTCCGAGGCGAGGCTCGATGGCACGGGGCGCGGCGACATTCGCGACACCTTCCGCAAGCGGCTTACCATTAACGATCTGGCGCACGTCAAGGCCAGCGATCTGGAATTCAGCGATGTGGCGGGCGGTGTGCAGGTGGTGGTGAAGTACGAGGCCCGGGTCCACCTGCTGGGCAATCTCGATGCGGTCGCGAAGTTCCGCAAAGAGGCGGTGATCAGGAACTGACGTGAGTCTTGTTCAGCTTCAGACGACCCTCGGCTACCAATTCGCCGACGAGGAGCTGCTGTGGTGCGCGCTCACACACCGCAGCGCCAGTGGACCGAACAACGAGCGGCTGGAGTTTCTCGGCGACAGCATTCTCAATTTCGTGATTGCCGCCGAGCTGTTCAGCCGGCGCTCCGATGCGCCGGAGGGCGACCTCAGCCGCCTGCGGGCCAATCTGGTCAACAAGACGTCGCTGGCCCGTCTGGCCAGGGAGATCCGCCTCGGCGACTGTCTTCGCCTGGGTAGTGGCGAAATGAAGACCGGGGGGCAGCGCCGGGACTCCATACTCGCGGACGGCCTGGAAGCGGTTTTCGGCGCGGTGTACTTGGATGGCGGTTTCCAGTGTTGCCGTGAAATGATCGTTCGGCTCTACGGTGATCGGCTCTCCGATCTGCCCAGCAGTCGCCGCCTCAAGGACGCGAAGACCCGCTTGCAGGAGCACCTGCAGGCGCTTCGGCTGCCGCTGCCGTCCTACGAGGTACTGGAAGTCGCGGGACGGGCTCATGCCCAGACCTTCGAGGTGGAGTGCCGGGTGGACGGCGTCGAGGATGCCACGCGAGGTTCCGCGAGTAGTCGCCGCAAGGCGGAGCAGCGGGCCGCTGAAGCGATGCTCGAGCGCCTGGGGGCGGCGGCCCGTTGAGCAACTGTCCTGATCCACGTCCCGCGCGGCATCGTGCGGGGGTCTTAGTGATCCGATTCATGGAGACGCGGTGAACGTTTCGGAGGAAGACGCGGAAGACGGCGCCCTGCGCTGTGGTTTCGTCGCGCTGGTGGGCAGGCCCAATGTGGGCAAGTCCACCATCCTTAACGCCCTATTGGGGCAGAAGGTGAGTATCGTCTCGCGCAAGCCGCAGACCACACGGCACCGGATCCTCGGCATCCACAATACGTCGCGGGCGCAGATAGTCTATGTGGATACACCGGGCGTGCACGCTGCCGAGAAGACGGCGATGAACCGCTATCTCAACCGCGCGGCCGCTCAGGCGCTGGCGGACGTGGACGCCGCCGTTTTCGTGGTGGACGCGCAGCGCTGGACCGACGAGGACCAGCTGGTGCTCGATGCATTGGAGCGATGCCGGGCCCCGGTCATCCTGGCGGTCAACAAGGTCGACCGGATCAAGGACAAGGCTGCGCTGCTCCCGAAGATCGAGGAGCTGTCGCGGCTGCGGGAGTTTGCGGCCGTGGTGCCGGTCTCCGCCACCCGCGGCACGAACCTGGAGGCCCTCGAGGATGAGCTGACCGCGCTACTGCCCGAGTCTCATCCGCTCTTTCCCCACGAGCAGATTACCGACCGCAGCGAACGCTTCATGGCGGCGGAGCTCGTGCGTGAGCAGCTCATGACCGCATTGGGCGATGAGCTGCCCTACGCCAGCACCGTGGAGATCGAGGCCTACGAGCAGGAAGGGCGCCTGCGGCGCATCGCAGCCGTTATCTGGGTTGAGCGAAGTGGCCAGCGCAAGATCGTGATCGGGCAGGGCGGCAGCCGTATCAAGGGCGTGGGCCGCACGGCTCGGGAAGAAATGGAGCGTCTGTTCGGAGGGCGCGTCTATCTCAAGCTCTGGGTGAAAGTGCGCGAGGGGTGGTCGGACGACGAGCGTGCCCTGCGCTCGCTCGGCTATGAGGATCTTTGACACACCAGGCCCACCGAGGTGAGGTGCCGTGCGACGTGGCGGTCAGCTGGAAGCGGCGTTCGTGCTCCATCGACGGGCGTTTCGCGAGACCAGTGCACTGGTTGAGCTGTTCACCCGCGAACACGGGCGGGTAGGCCTTGTGGCCCGCGGGGTCAGGGGAAAGCGCGCCCGCAATGCCGGCGTTCTACAGCCGTTTTCCCGGCTCAGCGTTTCCTGGAGTGCCCAGGGGGAGCTCGGAACTCTCACCGGGGTCGAGGCTGCCGGGCCGGTCCGCGGTCTTTCCGGCCGCCGGCTTGCCAGCGGTTTCTACCTCAACGAGCTGATCCTGCGCCTGACCCGGCGCGAAGACCCGCTGCCCGAGCTGTTCGACCGTTATGCTGAAACCCTTGCGGCATTGGCCGGCGGTGCTGGCGAGGCGCCGGTACTGAGGCTTTTCGAGCGGGATCTGCTGGCCGCGCTCGGCTACGGGCTGCAGCTGGAAACCGATACCACGGGCGCCCGCGTAACGGACGACCGGCACTACCGCTATGAGCTGGAACACGGACCGGTGCCCGTCGGGGGCGCGCAGCCGGGGATGCTCCATCTTTCCGGGGCGTCGCTGCTGGCGCTGGCGAGCGGCCACTTCGGTGATGCGGATACAGAGCGCGAGGCCCTTCGGCTGACCCGCGCGGCGCTCCGCCTCTACCTTGGCGATCGTCCCCTGAAGAGCCGGGAATTGCTGACGCGCTCCTGAGCGCGACGGGCGT
>JASFMS010000053.1:0-8085 GCA_050117435.1 Ectothiorhodospiraceae bacterium
CAACGAGAAGCTTCACGCTCGGTGAGGGCCTCGCTCAACGCGTGGCCGCCGCCGACGTCCCTCCCGCGACCCTCGGTGCCGCGTTGCAGGCACTGGGGGCGAGGGTGGACCTGCAACGGGACTTCAACTCCGGCGACACGCTCTATCTGGTCTATCGCCAGCGCCGGGACACCCGAACCGGGGAAACATGGAACGGGGAGCTTCTCCACGTGAGCTGGAAACCGAGTCAAGGTTCCGGACTCGCACTCTACCGGTACCGCGACACTGATGGCCGTTCTGCCTACTACGACCGGTACGGCCGGAGCCTGGAGTCGCTGCTGCTGCGTACACCGGTGGACAGCTCCAACGTTAGGCTCTCGTCCCTGTTCGGGAAACGCAAACATCCCATCCTCGGCTATACGCGAATGCATCGGGGCGTGGACTTCGCGGCCGCGTGGGGAACCCCCGTCCTGGCGGCCGGCGACGGTAGGATGACCGTTCAGCGCACCGACCCCGAACTCGGAAACTACCTGCGCATTCGACACACCGCCGGAATCAGCACGGGTTATGCGCACCTGTCCGTATTCGCGGCCGACGTTGTCGCCGGTGACCGGGTGCGCCAGGGCCAGGTCGTGGGGTACGTCGGAATGAGCGGACTGGCCACGGGGCCGCACCTTCACTTCGAGGTATTTCAGGACGGAGTGCGCGTCGACCCACAACAGTTCAATTCCACCCCGAAACGAGTGCTCGAAGGCGAGGAGCGACTCCGTTTCAGTGCGCTCAAGAACCTACTGGATCAGCAGGTGGCGCGGCATGAAACGGGACGGTCCACGGCCACCTTCGCCTATTTCGAAGCCCCCTGAAACGCCACGGAACGCCATCATGGGCGTATGATCGTGGGGAGCGGCAATGGAGGTTTTCGATGGCCCGGAAACGGTCGCGACAACCGGGCACCGACGCCCGGCTCGACCAACTTGTGGAGCGCGTCCAGCGCGAGCGGAAAGAGCGCGCTGCAGGCTACCGCGAACAGGCCCTGAAGCTGTTCCCCTGGGTCTGCGCGCGCTGCGGCCGGTCGTTCACGACGAAAACGGTCCGCGAGCTCACGGTTCATCACCGGGACCACGATCATGACCACAATCCGCCGGACGGCAGCAACTGGGAGCTTCTCTGCCTCTACTGCCACGACAACGAACATTCGCGCCAGCTGGAAACAACTCGCTACGGAACCGAATCGAGAGACCGGGAATTCGCCGGAGCGGCAACATACAAGGCGTTCGCCGATCTTGCTCGCCTGATCCGCCGGGACGACTGACGTCATGCTGAAGATTTCGAACCAGGTCGCCATACCCGACAACGAGATCGAGCTGAATGCCGTTCGTGCTCAGGGCGCCGGCGGCCAGAACGTCAACAAGGTGGCCAGCGCGGTCCATCTGCGCTTCGACGTGCGCAGTTCATCGTTGCCCGACTTCCACAAGCAGCGACTGCTGGCACTCCGGGATCAGCGTCTCTCCGGGGATGGCGTGATCGTCATCAAGGCCCAGCAACACCGCACCCAGGAAGCCAACCGGGAAGAAGCACTAAGCCGCCTTCAGGCACTGATTCGAAGTGCGATCGCAACGCCCCGAAAACGACGGCCTACGAAGCCGTCGAAAGCCGCCCGACGCAAGCGCACCGACCGCAAGACGCAACACGGCCGCAAGAAAGCGCTTCGCGGCCGGGTTCCGCCGGACGCCTGAAATGAGCAATTTCGAGCTTCATTCACGGCTACGGGACGACTGCCACCAGCTGGGCCGCCTGAGCGCCTGTCACCTGCTCCTGCACCGCAATTCCGCGGTGCCATGGTTCATCCTGGTACCTGAAACCGACGTGATCGAGCTTTTCGAGCTGGAATCTTCCCTTCGCCAGCGGGTCTCGCGGGAATGCGACGCTGTGGCGCGATTCCTGCGCTCCGAAATGGGCGCACGAAAAACCAACGTCGCCGCCATCGGCAACCTGGTGCCACAGCTCCACATCCACGTAGTGGGCCGGAGCCCGGACGACCCCTGCTGGCCGGCGCCGGTGTGGGGAAATCTGCCCCATGGCGGCGGCTACAGCAACGAGCGCCTCGCGCAGTTGCAGAGCCGCCTGGTCAGCAGCCTCGATCTGCGAGCGGAACCCGGGGCAGGAGAATAAATCAATGGATTCCGTGTGCATTCGCGTGCTGCTCTTCGCTCTGGCCATCGGCGCCGCGAATCCGGTATTCGGCCGCGACGACATGGTTCATGTGGTGTATCGGTTCATTTCCCCCAACATCCAGGCCGGGACCTTCGGCGCCGCCGAGCGCGAGGCGTGGCTCGCGGGAAGCACGCATCTGCGCCTGGAAGAACCGCCCAATCCCGAAGCCGGAGTTCACACACTGATCGTCGGCAACGCCCCGGACACGTGGTACGTGGACCGTCTCTCGCGAACCGGCCATCACCGCCGCAGTTCGGAGAGCGCCTACACGGTTCCCATCTTTCCCGACGCCCGCCACACCGGAATCCGTGGACTCGAGCTCGGCGCCGAGCGGGAATACTTCCGCCAGCACGGCGCCCGCCCCGCCGGCACACGAATCATCGACGGCGAACATGTCAGCCTGTCGGAGCTGATTTTCGACCACACCATTCTCACGCTCTACATCCGTGACGACGGAACCCCCTACCAGGTGGCCATTCAGAGTCCTCGTGCCACCTACGCGGTGCGCTTCTCCACCTATGAGTCGGGGCTCGAGCCGGACCCGTCGCTTTTCCAGCGCCCGACGGATGTGGAATTCGTCGAGGCGACGGACTAGCGTCCCAAATTCAGCCGCTCATCCCCTACAATACCCGCCGGGCCGTCTCTTTCCGTTACTCGCACACGGGCGTACCAAATTGCTGGAAGAGGGATTCATCAGACGCTATCGGCTGCCGATGCTCCCGACCGTGGGGCTGCTGGTTGTCGCCTGGACACCGGTGCTTGCCACCGCGGTACCGAATGCGCCCACGTGGCCTTTCGCAGCGCTGCTCTGCGCGCCGGCAGTGCTCGCGCTTCTGATACTGTGGTTTTTCGGTATCGTCGAGGTCGCACCCACCGGGATTCGGCTCTTTCGCGGCGCCAGGATTCCCTGGCAGGAAATTCGCGGATTAAGGCGTCACCGGGTCACCGGGTTGCCGTTTCTCATTCTCTACCGTGCCCTCGAGCCGCCCTTGTGGGTACCGCTGTTCTTCCGCGGCAAAGGCCGAATGGACGAGACCATTCAGGCGTACTGGGGCGGCGGCAAGGGCCCGCCCCAGGAGGGCACCGGCTGACAGCAGCCCCCGCCAACAAATCCCAAACTCTCAGGAGACGACGATGCCAAGCCCATCCGCTGCCTACCAGAGCTCCCGCGGCAGTGCCCTGGAGGTCAACCGGCCCTTCTATGAGCGCATCGCCCAGGCGACGTCACGCCGACGGTTGACCGAGGAATTCACGATTCCCATACGCTCCGGGCGCGCGTGGCACGTGCCGGCCGGGAACGTGTTCCGCATCATTACGGTGGAGGGCCCCCAGGTCGGCGACCTCAACATCTGGAATGCCCGCAACCCGCGAGAGCGTATGTGGGCGGCCCGCACGCGCCAGCTTCAGCGCGCTCACGTGTCCACATACGACCGGCTATGGTCGAACCTGCCATACCTTCGCCCCCTGGTGACCATCACCCACGATACCCTGGCGGACTATGGTGTGGACGCCGACGGCGGCCGGGTCCACGACCTGCTCGGCAGCCGCTGCGACCCGTACGTGAACCAGATGCTGACCGGTGAGGCTTTCGACTACCACTGCCACTCCAACCTGGTGCGGGCCGTACTCCCTCACGGTCTGACGGAGTTCGATGTCCACGACGTTCTCAATGTCTTTCAGTGCACCGGCCTCAATGACGAGGACCGCTACTTCATGAAAGCCTGCCCCGCGAAGAAAGGGGACTTTCTGGAGTTCTTCGCGGAAACGGACCTGCTCTGCGCCCTGTCCACGTGCCCCGGGGGCGATCTTTCCGTACCGCTGTGGGGCCCGGACGCCCGCGACCCCATCGACGTCTGCCGGCCCCTGGGCGTGGAGATCTACAGCCTGGACCCGGATCTGCTCGCCGGATGGAGCGAACCGTCCCCGGCCGCCTATGCCGGCCAACATGGTCTGCGCCAGCCGCCACCCGCGCCGGGAAGCGAGCGCGCAGGCCGGTAGGTGTGCAGTCTCATGAGGTTGTCCCCGGAGAGTCCCAGAACGCTGTACTCGCTTTAGCCAGAGTCGGCTCGGTTCCGAACAAGCACAGCAGCGGGTGGTCAATGGGCGCCTCCTCAACCGGACTTGTTCCGGGCCTGCAACTGGCCCTAACCTTGCGGGATCGCGCGCGGCCCACAGGCCGCTTCCCGGGAAAGCCGAGAGGTTCCCCAAAGTCCGCGACCCCGAGGACGGAGGCCCATGAACAAACTACTCATTGCAACGCCGGACGCGGCCGATTACGCCCAGCAGATCGAACGTATGGCGCTGCCCTCGCTCGAGATCCATCAGGCGAGCGACGTGGAGTCCGCCCGGCGCGCAATCGTCGACAGTGACATTGTGCTCGGCAAGCCGGCGCTGCTGGCCGACGCCCTGGATGCGGCGGAAAAACTGCAGTGGGTTCAGTCCACCTTTGCCGGCGTCGATGCGCTTCTGGCCGAGAACCTCAGGCGGGACTACACCCTGACCGGTGTGAAGGGCATCTTCGGGCCCCTGATGAGCGAATACGTCATCGGCCACATCCTGGCCCGGGAGCGCGACTTTCCGCGTCTTCGCGAACAGCAGCGACGCGGGGAATGGCAACCGTTCGGCTATCAGAGCCTGCAGACCCGTACCGTCGGCATCATGGGCCTGGGCTCCATCGGCCAGCACATCGCTGCCACCGCTGCGCATTTCGGCATGAAGGTGCTCGGCCACAAACGCAGCCCGGGCAAGGTTCCCAATGTGGATCGGGTTTATGCCGGCGCTCAGCTGCGCGACTTTCTCAGCCAGCTGGACTACCTGGTGATCACCCTGCCGCACACGGCGGAAACCGAACACCTCATTGACGCCTCCGCCTTCGACGCCCTGCCCTCCAGCGCCGTTGTCATCAACGTGGGACGCGGCAGCGTCGTGGACGAGCCGGCACTGGTCGACGCACTACGCGATGGGCGAATCGGCGGCGCCATCCTCGACGTCTTCGAGGAAGAGCCGCTACCGAAAGACAGCCCGCTCTGGTCCCTGGATAACGTCGTCGTCACCCCACACGTCGCCGCGGACAGCTTCCCGGAAGACATCGTCCGCATCTTTGCCGACAACTACCGACGTTTCGTGGACGGGGAAGCGCTCGACTACGTGATCGACTTCGAGAGGGGGTATTGAGGGGAAAAGGACTGAAGGACTGGAGGACTAAAGGACTTGGTCGGGTTCATGGCTCGGCTCCAGCGGCGGGGGCATAGCGAGGCAACGCGACGGTGCGCGCGGCGCACCCTACTGGCCTGAAGGACTTTGGCCAAGGGCACCAGTAGGATGGGCAGAGCGCAGCGATGCCCATCTGTTGCGGCCCTGCAGAAGACAGCATGGGCATCACTGCCGTTCTGCCCATCCTGCGAAACTGCCCCTCCTACGAGACAGAAGGACTTCAGTTCCAGCGGGAAGGGGACAGCGAAGCGCTCCCCCTCGCCTCCCGAGTCCTTCAGTCCTTTAGTCCTTTAGTCCTTTAGTCCTTCATCTTCTCCTTCAACTCCAGCCGTCGCGCGTGCAGAACCGGCTCGGTATAGCCGCTGGGCTGCTCCCGACCCTTGAACACCAGGTCGCAGGCCGCCTGGAAGGCCACGCTGTCGTCGAAGTTCGGCGCCATCGGACGGTAGGCCGGATCGCCCGCGTTCTGGCGGTCCACGACTGCGGCCATGCGCTCCATGGTCTCACGCACCTGATCGTGGCTGCAGATGCCGTGGTGCAGCCAGTTCGCCACGTGCTGACTGGATATGCGGAGGGTGGCGCGGTCTTCCATGAGGCCGACGTCGTTGATGTCCGGCACCTTGGAGCAGCCTACGCCCTGGTCCACCCAGCGAACCACGTACCCGAGTATGCCCTGGCAATTGTTGTCCAGCTCCTGCTGGATCTCTTCCGCCGACCAGTTCGGATCTGGGGCGACCGGGATCGTAAGCAGATCGTCGAGACTCGCCCGTTCACGGCCCGCCAGTTCCTCCTGGCGCGCGAGCACGTCCAGGCGATGATAGTGGATCGCGTGCAGCGTGGCGGCGGTGGGCGACGGCACCCAGGCGCAGTTGGCCCCGGCCTTCGGGTGGCCGATTTTCGCCGCCATCATGTCGGCCATGAGGTCCGGCATGGTCCACATGCCCTTGCCGATCTGGGCGCGGCCGCGCAGGCCGCACTCCAGGCCGATGTCCACATTCCAGTCTTCGTAGGCCTTCAGCCAGGCTGAGCCCTTCATCTCGCCCTTGCGAATCATCGGGCCGGCTTCCATGTCCGTATGGATCTCATCGCCGGTTCGATCCAGGAAGCCCGTATTGATGAAAATCACCCGCTCCCGCGCCTGCCGGAGACATTCCTTGAGGTTCAGCGTCGTCCGCCGTTCCTCGTCCATGACGCCGATCTTCAGCGTGTTGCGCTTCAGTCCCAGCGCGTCCTCCACGCGGGAGAAGAGCTCACAGGCGAAGGCGACTTCGTCCGGGCCGTGCATCTTGGGCTTGACGATATAGACGCTGCCCTCGCGGGAATTGCGCACCGGGCCGCTGCCCTTGAGGTCGTGGATCGCAATGGCGGAAGTGACCAGAGCGTCCAGCATGCCCTCGGGGATTTCCTCGCCGTTGCGGTCGCGCACGGCGGGCGTCGTCATCAGGTGCCCGACGTTGCGCACGAGCATAAGACTGCGACCCGGCAGGGTCAGCTTGCCACCGTCCGGCGCCGTGTATTCCCGATCCGGATTCAGCCGGCGGCTCGTGGTCTTGCCGCCCTTCTCGAAGGTCGCCTCCAGATCGCCCTTCATGAGACCCAGCCAGTTACGGTAGACCAGAGCCTTGTCCTCGGCGTCCACCGCCGCCACGGAATCCTCGCAGTCCTGAATGGCGGTAACCGCGGACTCCATCACCACGTCCTTGACGCCGGCCGGGTGGTCCTTGCCGATGGGATGCTCACGGTCGATCTGCACTTCGGCGTGGAGACCGTTATTCTCGAGGACAACGGCATGCGGCTCATCGGCATTACCGAGATAGCCGACGAAGCGTTCGGCGTCGGCGAGTCCGGTTCGCTTTCCGCTGTTCAGTTCGATCGCCAAACGCTTGCGTCCGCCGGCATCCTCCAGACGGTAGGCAACGGCATCGCCGTGGCTGCCCTCGGCCAGCGGCGCCATCTCGTCCAGAATCCCGCCGGCATACTCCATGACCTTGCGACCGCGAACGGGGTTGTAGCTGCTGCCCTTCTCGGCACCACCGGTCTCCGGAATCACGTCCGTGCCGTAGAGCGCATCGTAGAGGCTACCCCAGCGCGCGTTCGCGGCGTTGAGCGCGTAGCGGGCGTTCATCACCGGCACCACGAGCTGGGGGCCGGGAATGTGGGCGATCTCCGCGTCCACGTTTTCCGTGGCCACCTGAAAGTCGTCTCCCTCGGGCAGCAGGTAGCCCATGCCTTCGAGGAATTTCCGGTAGGCCGCAGAGTCGAAGTCCCCACCGCGATGGTCGCGGTGCCAGTCGTCTATCCGCTTCTGGAACTCGTCGCGCGTTGCGAGAAGCTCCCGGTTGCGCGGGCCCAGGTCATCGACGATGCGCTCCAGAGCATCCCAGAACGCTCCGGCGTCCACGCCGGTTCCCGGCAGGACGGATTCGTTGATGAGCTGATGGAGTTCTCGGCCGACCTGGAGTCCGCCGACCTGCACTGAGTCCGTCATAGCTGGCTGCCTCGCACTCTCTGTAGTTCCCTGTTTCCGTCTGTTGCCGGGTGCGGCGGCCGGGCCCGCAATGGAGGTCAGGCCTTGCCGAAAAAAACCCGCGTCGGCTGCCTTTTCCCCTCGGCCGCATTGCGCCGCACAACGGCCAATACAGTAACTCTCGCAGCACGAATTCACAAGGTGAATTCGAT
>JASFMS010000054.1:0-8079 GCA_050117435.1 Ectothiorhodospiraceae bacterium
TTGAGCGCTTCGCGGCACCGCCTGGGCGGTGCCGCCGATGGTTTGGCCCACTATATTGATCAGCCCCATGAGTATGGCGTAACGAGCGCCTTTGCCGATTCCCGTCAACAGCAGAAAGACGCTGAAGCGCACACGCATGATGCCGGCGATGAAGGTGAGGGCGTCGCCCCCTACCGGTGCCCAGGCGAGAAGCAGCGACCAGACGCCGAAGCGCTGAAACCATCGTTGCGCGGAATCCAGCGTGTTGCGGGGGAACGGAAACCAGCGGCGGTCCTGGAAGTGGAGCAGGTAGCGGCCCAGCAGCCAGTTAACTGCCGAGCCGAGGGTGTTGCCGACGGTGGCCACGAGCCACAGGCCCAGCGGGTCGTAGCCGGCGGCCAGCAGCCCCCCGAACAGAACCTCCGAATAGGCGGGCAGTATGGTTGCGGCGAGGAACGCCACGGTGAACAGGCCGACATACTCCGCCAAGACATCACTCTCCGCCGGTTTCAGGTACGCGTGATGCCGCCGGCGCGGACTCCGCGGGCTTTTCCGTCCTCCTTTCACTGTGCGCTGCCTGAACCCGCGCCGCGTCGACCAGCCCCCGGAAGAGCCGGCGCTGGCGGGCCGAGTAGAGCAGGAACTCCGGGTGCCACTGCACGCCGAGCAGAAAGTCGCGATCACGCGCTTCCACGGCCTGGACGATGGAATCCAGGTCCTCGGCCACCACGCGCAGGCCGTCACCCAGTCGGTCGATGCCCTGGTCGTGGAGGCTGTTCACGCGAAGCCGCCGGGTGTGAAGGAGCTGCTGGAGCCGGCTGCCGTCGGCGACGTCGATGGTTTTCAGCGCCAGAATCGTGCGCCGGTTGGAGGTTCGTTGCCGGCGCCGGCTGAGCTCCTGGTGCAGAGTGCCCCCCATACAGACATTGAGCAGCTGGGCGCCACGGCATATCCCCAGCAGGGGCAGATTCCGCTCCAGCGCTTCGTTGATGACCATGGACTCGAAGGCGTCCCGTTCCGGATCATAGCGGGGCCTGACTTTGGGCGACTCGGCGTAGAGCACCGGATCCACGTCGTGGCCCCCGGAAATCACCACGCCGTTCATGTCCCGGGTCTTCCGCGGGGCGGCGGGACTGAGGTGCAGAGGACGGCCTCCGGCCAGGCGGACGCCCAGATCGATGAAGGCGCGGGGTGCGGTGCCGCCCCGGGTGGGGCCGGTGATGGCGATTACGGGGCTTGGGTCGTTTCTAGCCACGAATGAAGATGCTCCGTCCAGTCGTCCATCAGGCCGGACAGGGGGCGGTCGAGAAAGGCGCAGTAGTCGGCGCAGAGGCGTTGCAGGCGCTGTGGATCTGCCGCCAGACGTTCCACCTGAAGCCAGTCTTTCCAGGGTGTGGTTACGCCCCAGCCGGGTCGATCGACTTCCGAGTTGGGCAACCGGTAGTGCAACGTTGGCCTGGGCTTGACGCGTTCGTCCGCCACCTGAGCGCGCACCCGGTTCGGGTCCAGATGAAGGAACAGTGGCAGCATATCCAGCGCCCGGTTGCGCGTCGGATTCGCCGCAAGGTAGTCGTCTATCAACCCGTCCCGATCCGGATGATACTCCGGGTCTACGACGCGGCGGATGTACGCTTCCGGAAACGGGTCCACGTAGGTGGTCAGTCGTCGGGTCAGATCCACGCGGGCACGGTGCTTGAGCCAGTCGAACAGGCACAGGAACGCCTGCAGGTAGCGGCGGATCGTGTCCGCCCCGGTTGCCGGAAGCTCGGGGTTGAGCTGCGTTCCGAAGGCGTAAAGAATACCGCTGGCCGTTCCCCGGGCCCCGGCCTGCCGTAGCCGCCCCACCAGCTCATCCAAGCCGATGAGTCGGGCGATCGGCAACGGCGGGCTGACTATTTCCAGCGGCACGACCTGCTCGGCGCCCAATCGCAGCAGCGACTCGGCGGCCTGCCTTATGGGCTCGGTGGCGCCGGGCTCGTCGTGCCGCCCCTGTTTCTTCAGAAACGTGAAATCAAGCTCCACCTGCCAGCGCCCCGAAGCGTCACCGTCGATTCGGTGCTCGTAGGGGCTGACTGCATTTACCTCGCCACCGACGTGCTCGGCTACCAGGGCCGAGAGCGTCTCGATGGAGAGGCCTATCAGCTCGATCTCAACGCCGACGCGACGCGGAGATCCGTCCTCTGTGCACTGCAGAGGCGGGAGGATGTCGGCCATGCCGTCCGTCTTCAAGGCGAGGTTCCTCTCTGCGGGGCGGCCATTGTCGCACTGCAAGGTGCGGTTCTTCCACCGCGATAGCGCTGGTCCGCGGTCGGCTCGAAGATCCTTGTACAGCCGCAGGGCGTCCGACCCTTGAAGCCGCTTTGAACCATTCGCAGACCGCGTCCATCGGGAGGGTTCCGTGCTCCGCGATCAGGTGGTCCACAACGCGGGGCCGGTGGCTGTCGTGTAGTCGTTCCAGAGCGTTGCCTCCAGTCCACCATCGACACCGCGGATGACGCGGGTCAGTTGGTAGTCCGGCGTGAGCGTGACTCTGGGCTGGCGCCCCGTCGGCGACGACTTGCTCACGGACGAACGCCGGGTCACGCCGGTTGACGGTGCCGTTGCCAGCTAGCGCGACTACTGCGTGGAACTGGCGCCCGAACCGTCGCGCTCGCCCCGGTGCGCCGGCGTTCCATGATTGGTTGACCGGCAAGGCGGTGCTTTCGGGAGATGCGGATCAACGCCCGGCGTCGAAATGAATCGCCAGCCACACGGTTGCCGTCCCGGTGTCCGTCCAGGCGACGCGGTGGCGGCGGTGGGCCGGGATGCGCATCCAGTCACCGGGATGGAGCACACGCTCTTCCGGCTCGCCTTCGAAGTGAAGCCCTGCCGAGCCCCGCAGGAGTAAGACCCATTCATCCCTTTCCTGGTCGTACCATCCGTTCGGCGGGGAAGCCTGACCGTGCGAGACGATGCGCTCGATGCGGGTCCCCGATCCCAGCGCCAGAGGCTCGAACAGCTCTTCTTCTTCCTCGTCCGGTATCCCGGGCAGGTCGAACAGATTGCCGCTGTCCACGTGTGTACCCCCTTGCGGCTTCGGAGATGGCTGGTCGCTTGCGGCGGCGTTTGAAGCGAGTATACTCCGGCGGCGTACGTATAAGCGCCTGATGGACGGCGCTCCGAAGTCCCGTCGCCCAGCCCTCGCTCGACACTCCGGAAACGTTCGTCGACCTCCGCGGCGCTGCTGTCCTTACGCCCGTGGAAACCAAAATTTCATACCGCGCGCAGGGGCGGCCCGATGCTATTCGTGCACCCTGCCCAGGTTACTGCTGCTCAGCCGCCGCAGTCGACCGCGGTCCTCGCGCCAAGGAGCTTTTCATGCGAAAGATGTACGTTGGCAATCTGCCTTCCTCGACGACCGAGGACGAAGTCACGGCGTTATTCACGGAATTCGGCACAGTCCGTTCTCTCCGTTTGGCTCGCGATGTTTTCAGTGGCCAGTGTCGTGGCTTCGGTTTCGTGGAGATGGAGGGACACGAGGCACGCGCGGCGATTGCCGGGCTCGACGGCAAAAACTTCAAGGGAAGCCATCTACGGGTCAATGAGGAGCGTCCCAAGAAGGGGCGGGGCGGCGGACGCCGGCGGCGTTGAGCGCTGCCGGCGAACGCTGTCGTGGACGGCGTAGCCCATGGTGAGGAGGCGACGGGCCGCGGGCTAGCTGTGCTATCGCGAAGTGGCGATTGTGCCGGATTGCGGCAATCGGCACACTGCGCCTGACGACCTTCCGCCGCCAGTAAACGGTTCCGCTCAAGAGGTTTCCCCATGGCTGAACAGCCCGATATAAGAAACATGGCGCTGTTTTGCGACTTCGAGAACATCGCCCTTGGCGTCCGGGATGCCAAATACGCGAAGTTTGATATCAAGCTCGTCCTCGAGCGGCTGCTGCTCAAGGGCAATATCGTTGTCAAGAAGGCCTACTGCGACTGGGAACGGTACAAGAGCTTCAAATCGGACATGCACGAAGCCTCCTTCGAGATGATCGAGATTCCGCACGTGCGCCAGTCCGGGAAGAACTCGGCGGACATCCGCATGGTGGTGGACGCTCTGGACCTCTGCTACACGAAATCCCACGTGGACACGTTCGTGGTCATCAGTGGCGACTCCGATTTCTCCCCGCTGGTCAGCAAGCTGCGGGAGAACAATAAAGTGGTGATCGGAGTGGGCGTGAAAAGCTCCACTTCGGACCTGCTAATCGCCAACTGCGACGAATTCATCTTCTACGACGATCTGGTCCGGCAGACCCAGGCCAAACAGCCCGAGTCCGCGGAGAAAGGCGACAAGAAAGGGGCGGCGGCCAAAGGCGGCCGCAAGGAAGCGGACCGGAAACAGGAAGCCCTGGACCTGGTGGTCCAGACGGTGGAGGCCTTGTTCCAGGAGCGTGGCGAAGAGGACAAGATCTGGGGTTCAATGGTCAAACAGGCGTTGAAGCGCCGCAAACCCAGCTTCAGTGAGTCCTACTACGGTTTCCGCTCTTTCAGCCGCCTGCTGGAAGAGGGCGAAACTCGCGGATTGTTGAG
Organism: Ectothiorhodospiraceae bacterium; assembly: GCA_050117435.1. Classification (GTDB taxonomy): domain Bacteria; phylum Pseudomonadota; class Gammaproteobacteria; order Nitrococcales; family Nitrococcaceae; genus JASFMS01. The sequence goes on from JASFMS010000054.1 coordinate 4,536, forward strand.
CCTGGAACGCGACGAGAAATCCGGCGGTTACATCGTCAGCGGCTACGCCGGCGGCTGACGGGTGGACTCCTCCGCCGGGTGACGGATTCACGCATGGGTGAGGCATGACGACGCTGAGCACACGCCCGGAATTGATCTATCTGCTGCGGGAGTTTTACGAGACCTACCGCCGCGGCTCCGCCGGCGGCAGCCCCGCCATCCGGCAGCACCAGCGCCGCGTGCGCGAGGAACTCAGCCGCATAATGACGGCCGACGCGCCTCTTGCGGACCGGGAACCGGCTTCCAAGCCGGTGGTCTCCCACCTGGGCCGTGCCCTCGATAACGGTATGAGCGGTCCGCAATCCTCCATGGTTCGTGCCGTCGGCCGGATCGCGGACACGCTCACCTGGGAATACGGCTATGAGCGCCTTCCGCGGGAGCTGGCGAGACGCTTCGCCTACACCGAAGTCCTGGGACCCCGAGGTCCTGTGGTCGCTGACAGTCTCATACTCGGATTCGTGCTCTTCGGGCCCGGCTGCACCTACCCGCAACATGCCCACGAGGGCATCGCGGAATCGTACATTTCGATCTCGGGCGCGTGGTCCGAAAACGGCGCCGCGGTGTACGCGCCGGGGTCGCTTATTCTGAATCAGCCGGGCCAGCATCACCGCATCACCGTGGACGTACGCGAACCCTGCCTCCTTGCCTACGGGTGGATCGGGTCCAGAGAGCGACTGGTCGCGCCCGGGATGAGATTTTCCCGCTCGCGCCGCTGAAAGGGATTCATGCGCGATATGGAGATCCTCTTCCGCCGTTCCCGGTGCACAGCTGTCGCGCGCCCCTAGATTCCGAACATGCCTCCCCGAATTCCCACCCAGATCATCCACACGAACGCGGCCATGATCGCCAGTATTACGGCGATTCCCAATCGCTGCTGCGCCTTGCTGGGCTTTGGCGCCTTCCATTTTCGGCTGTTTTTCGATTTCTCGAAACTGATACGCATCGGCGCTTTCCTGTTTAACCGAAAGGCCCGAAGTCTGCCGTGTCTGAAGTCTGAACCGCAATGCGCGTTGTTCGCGTCTCGCAACTGAACTTCGGATACGGGAAACCGGGGAGGCGCCGCAAAATTCGTCGCGATCGCCAGGATTTGTTCAGCGCATCGCCCATCTCCGGATGTACGTCGCAGAAAGGCCGCATTTTAGCCGTCCTCTGAACCGTATCTCGGATTGCGACAAAACAGGGGGTTACCTTGGGTCGCGACGCGGTTCGCTTCGGGGGAGGCAGGCATGCCGGAACATGCACTGATCGTCGATGACTCCAGGACCGCCTGCCGGGCGCTGGCCAGCCTTCTGGAAGGCTACCAGATTAGCTCCGACTCGGTGCATTCCGCGGAGCAGGCCCTGGAATACCTGCGCCACAGCAAGCCGGACGTAATTTTCCTGGACCACTCGATGCCGGGTATGAACGGCCTTGAAACCATCAAGGTCATCAAGAGCAATCCCGGGACCGGTGCAATTCCCGTGATGATGTACACCTCCCGCGCCGGGGACGTTTACCTCGGCCAGGCACGGGCGCTGGGTGCGGTCGACGTGATACCCAAGTCGCAGCTATCGGAGCGGTTGGATGATGCGTTGGCGAAGTTGCGGGGGCAGGCTCCGGCGGCCGAGGTTTACCCGGTCACGCCTTCGGAATCAAGCCGGCACGATGGCGGAAATCGCGAGGAAAAGGCTGGCGCCGGTGTGCACGAGCTGGTGCGGGAGGCCCGGGCTGATCTGAGTCGTCAGATGTATCTGATCCTCACGGAAGAGCAGATCGCCCAGAAGGAGCGACTCGGCAAGCTGATGGCCAGTGTGGATGAAGCGCTGCGGGGGCGAACGGAGGAGCTTTACCGCCGGCTTGCCGCTGACCGGGACCTCGCTGCGGGCGACGACGTGCTGCGACAGCGGCGACGGGTGCGGGGCATCCTGGCGTTAGTGACGGTACTCTCCGTTGTCGTGGTAGCGATCGTAAGCTGGCGGATCGGATCCGTACAGGCGGACCTGACCGCCCTGAATGCTGGACTCGGCCGCGTTGAGATGCGGCTGGCGAGTGTCGATGCGCGTATGGTCGCAGCGGACGAAGGCATCACCGCCGGCGCGGGGAGCGGCAGCCCCCACGCAACTGCAGCTGCCGAATCGGGCGGTCAGGCGTCGCCGCCTGATTCGAGGCACGGCCATCGCCTGCTGGGTCTCGGCGGCGTCGCTGAAATCTACCAGGTGCTGTCGGATACCGGCTATATCTACGGCCTTGATAGCCAAGCCAGGGTGGGCTTTCCGATGCCCGTTCGGTACTTCCGGCTGCCGCACTGCAATGGCGACGCTATGGCGGCGGCGCCCGCCGGCGTCGTCTATCGCGACGGCACGGAGCTGTGGTACACGAGTCGGGCGGATAGCGCTGAAAAGCTGGCCCCGGCCTCGAAAATGCGGGCTGACGGAAGCTGCTCGCCGTCGGACAACGCGCGCCTGTCGCTGCGGACGCTGCTGCCCAATCAGCCGGAGGTGACGGGTGTTGGTGGCGCCGAGGGACCGGTGAGTCTTACGGCGTTGCGATAGGGGGATTCGTTGTTGCCCGCGGCACGGCCGACCCGGCCGATCGCGCGGCGCTCATGGCGACGGTGCGGCACCACGGGTGCCGCACCGTTTTTCTGCGGGACGGCTTACCAGCGGCCGCCGCCGCCGCGCGGACCGCTATCCTTCCGCTCCTGCGCCTCGTTGATGCGCAGGTTGCGTCCGCCGAAGTCCTTGCCGTCCAGCGCCTCGATGGCGGCGGCAGCGTCGGTGGCGGGCATGGTGACGAAACCGAAGCCACGCGGGCGGCCGGTGTCGCGATCGGTGATCAGACGAACGGAATCAACCTCGCCGTAAGCGGCAAAAAGGTCGCGGACTTCGTCTTCGGAGGCGGTGAAGGGCAGGTTGCCCACGTAAATCGACTTCATGGATCAGTATTCACTCAATGCGTGTTGCGTTGTCCGTCAGCCCTACGGATGACGGATCGGTCGCGGCGTCGGGTTCCTTTCGTTCTGCGGAACCGGGCCGCCGTTGCGGCGGTTGTCCACCAGTCGTCTCTGGAAACCCGGCGGTAAGGCGGGATTGGCCTTGGGAGCGGCGGGAGATTCAGTAGATGATCGGTCTCTAACCACGGCGAACGATATACCACCCCTGTCAGACGCGCAATAGGGGCGTTCCGAGGCCCGTGCCGACCTTGGCGTGGCGGCGGCGCGGCGTCATGGCACAATAGGGCCGGGAGCCGTTACTGGGGAAGTCTTCGATTCAGTTTCTCCGGCGGCAACCGATAAGGGCACTCAGAATAATGGCCGCGGGTGCAGGCACGGCGGCTGGCGGTTGAGGCAGCGGGACGCTGGGCGATGGCAACGCGCCGCGTCGGGCGCTGAGGTTTGGGTATTCAGTGGGGATTCCCGTTATGGGCAGGCAACGGGTTGTGCGGCGATTCGTCGTGGCGCTGATTTCGGTTGTGGCGCTTCAGGTGGGCCTCTCGGATCAGGTTGCAGCCGGCGAGCAAGCGGACA
>JASFMS010000055.1:0-8073 GCA_050117435.1 Ectothiorhodospiraceae bacterium
CTTCTCGAAAGCCTTGAAGTCGCTGTCGTCATCGTTTGCGGCGATTTCCTGCGCGGCGGGCGCCTGATTCTCCTTGGCGAGCTGTGGGTCGCATTCCTTCGTCGCCTTCTCGGCGGTCCACTCCGGTGTCCGCCAGCACTCCCCGTCGCCATTGCGCCAGACCTTGCCGTCGGGACCGTGCCAGTAGGCGCCGCCACCTCCCGTGTCGACTGCCATGGCGGCGGGCGCCGCAAGCGCGATCCCGACGCCGGCAACCACTGCACACGCCAGCTTTCCGTTCGATCTCACAGTCATTTGCTACCTCCTTGCGGTTGGTTCCCGTGTCGGTCACCACCGGTGCAGCAACGGCCGTGCCACCGTGACAAGTCACGCTAAAATCATGAAGTTGGCGGCGCCGCGCGTGACACGTTCCGTAACAGCCCCGGCGACGGACGTCGCCTGGCGGCGACAACGGCGCACCGTCACAGGCTCCGACTGATGCGCACCAGGAGGTTCCTCGTGGTGTCGGCCTCATCCCGCAGGCGACGAAGGCGGGCCAGCGCCTCCTCACGCAACTGCCCTTGCGGGATGCGGTCGGCCAACGCCGCCGTCGCTTCCTCGACACAGACGGCGGCCAGGAGCAAACGCATCTGATCGCCCTCGGCGGCGGCATCCTTAGGCAGCGGCGGCATCGCTACCGCGCCATTCCGGCCGGCATCAGCACCGGCGGAACCGGTAGCGGCGTCGGGATGCGCCGAAAGCTCGCTGACCGTCGTACGCCGGTGCAGACCGAGCATGAACAGCAGGTCCGCAACGGCACCATCGCACCGCGCGGCGGCGTCTTCGTACCAGGCGGCGGACCGCGCGCACAGGTCGATCAGGTCGCAGAGCATGGAAACGCCATTGGTTTCCCCGTCACCCCGGCGATCCGGTTGCGCCGCCGCTTCGGCCGACTCCCGGCCGGACGAAGGCAGCGCCCGATGCCCCTGAAGCCAGTCCCGGAAGTCGTCGGCACTCTCGAAGGCCGCACACATGCACGCCTGCGGACCGACACCACCGCTATAGATCTCCAGGCGGTGACCGTTGCGCAGTTCGTTGTCCAGATACTCGACCCGGTCGGGGTAGTCGTCTTCCGCCTCCATTAGCGCCGAGATGCCGATTCGGATGACAGGCTTTTCCTTTCTGACCGCCAGGCTTGTCATTGCACAACTCCCTCGCAGCGTCGACGCAGAGCGCCGTCGGTATTCAAGACACAAACAGGATCAGTGTCGGTTCAGCGCCCGCAGATCCAGCGGGGCCACGTCCCCGACATTCCATTTCGGTCCGGCATCCAGCCGCTGGGTCGGCATGGGCTGCGGCCGCTCCGGCCACTTTTCCAGCGCGTGGTGGGCGTCACGCACCTCATCGGCGAGCGGACGCCGAAGCGCGAGGCCCTCCTCCAGGAGGCGAACCACTGCCGAAGGCGAGGTCTCGGCCGGAACCACGAACAGGCCATGTCGGCGCAGAAAGCCGCCCAGCGCCGGCGAGCTCGACCAGCGCACCAGCGGTGCGGCGAGCACCAGACCCACGAGCACCGGGGTCAACGACCAGAAGAAGATCGGTGTAATGGAAGCGGTGCAGACGCCCCAGAGAATGCCGCCGAGGGTGGCCAGGAATGTATTGCGCAGTGCGTCGGACCAGGGAAGCTGGCGGCCTTCACGGTTCTGGGCGTTCCACTTGACCTTGCGGCCGCAGAGCACGCTGGCGACGAAGTAGGCATGGAAGCTCATCATCACGGGCGCGATCAGCACGGAGAAGAGCAGCTCGATCACGGCGCCCGCCACCAGCCGGAACCCCCCGCCGAAGGCCCGTCGCCGCTCCGGACTGATCAGGTGCAACAGCACGCCCATGACCTTGGGCAGTACCAGCATGCCCGCGACCATCCAGATGAGAGACATCATTTCCGCGGTCCTGGCGATGGGCCAGTCGGGAAAGAGTTGATGCTCGGTCTTGAAGTACTCCGCCGTCGTCAGTGCATGGGTCACCGCATCGACGGTGCCCGCGGCGAGCATCAGGAACCAGAGCAGCGAGCAGCCGTAGGCAAGTGCGCCCATGACGAAATACACCCGGTTCAGCGGGTGCAAGCCATGCGCGCCGAGCAGCCTCATGTGCTGCAGATTGCCCTCGGCCCAGCGGCGGTCGCGCTTGGCGAAGTCGAGAATGGTCCCCGGAACCTCCTCGTGGCTCCCTTCGAGCTCCGCGAACAGATAGACGTGCCAGCCGCCGCGCCTTATCAGCGCCGCCTCGACGAAATCGTGGCTGAGTATCTCCCCGCCCAGCGGCGGTTTACCCGGCAGCACGGGCAGGCCGCAGTGGTCCATGAAGGCCCGGACCCGGATGATGGCGTTGTGCCCCCAGTAGTTGGCGGTATCGGTCTGCCAGAAACTCAGACCGGCGGCGAGCATGGGGCTGTAGAGGGTGGCCGCGAACTGCACGAACCGGCCGAACATGGTCTGCTGGCCGATGGGTATGGGCACGGTCTGGATCATGCCGGCGTCGGGGTTGGCCTGCATGGCGCGCACGAGCCGCTCCAGGGCGTCGCCGGTCATCACGCTGTCGGCATCCAATACGACCATGTAGTCGTAGTGGGCGCCCCAGCGGCGGCAGAACTCCGCCAGATTGCCCGCCTTGCGGCCCTCGTTGTCGCGGCGACGCCGATAGAACAGGCCCTGGTGAGCGCCCAGGCGGCGCCGAAGGTCGCGAACCCCTCGTTCCTCCGCCGCGGCCACTTCCGGGTCCGTGCTGTCACTCAGCAGGTGGAAGTCGAAGGCACCAATATCGCCTTTGGCGCGCAGATCCCGGTACGTGGCCTCCAGGCCCGCGAACACCCGTTTCGTGTCCTCGTTGTAGACGGGCATGACCACTGCGGTGCGTGTGAGCAACGGCGCATCCGGACTGCCACGATCGAACCGTCGTCGCAGTGACAGCGGATCCAGCCGGAACAGCTGGAGCACAAAGCCCACCACGGCGCTGCAGAAGGCCGCCGTGATCCAGACGAAGGTGATCGCGAAGAGAGCCAGCAAGGCCATCTCCAGCGGCCGCAGGCCGTTGGCCATGAGGATATCGGCCATCCGCTGCACACCGAAGAAGCTCACCCCGGCCACCAGGGTGGCAAAGGCCAGCCGGCGAAGCCGGGGGGCCGGAATTGTCACTTTGCTTCCGAACAGCCGTTCCTTGTTTACGAGTTCGAGCATGGCGTCCTACCTATTCGATGGCGTCGGGGGACCACAGATAGCTCCAGGTTTCGCTCACTCGGCGTCCCCGCAGGGTGAGATACATGCGCATGTCGACGGGTTTGGCCACATCCGGCTGCACCTTGAAGGCGACCCGCCAGCCGCTACCGTGCGGGAGACGCTCCACGGTCACGTCCCGCGTCTCGCCGCGGGAGACGGAAAGATTCGCCTTTACCGGTTGTCCGCCGCTGAGGTCCGACAGCTCGCCGCCCTGGAAGTCCACGACGAACTGCCGCTGGCTGCGCGGCGGCTTCTTCTCGGCGCCGGGAACGGCTCCCCAGCCGATGCGGGTACGCACCGCTTCGGCCATTTCCTCGGCCGCCACATCACCGCCGAACGTTCGCAGTTCGTAGCGGAACGTCCGCTCCTCGCCGGCCTTGAAAGGCTTGTCCGGCAGCCAGAAGGCAACGACGTTGTCGTTGGTTTCCTCTTTGGACGGGATTTCGACGAGTTGAACGACGCCCTTGCCCCAGTCGCCTCCCCGGGGCTCGACCCAGAGACTCGGGCGCTCGCTGAAGCGGGATTGCGGATCGAGGTAGCTGGCGAACTCCCGGTCCCGCTGCGCCAGTCCGAATCCTTGGGGGTCGCGGTCCAGGAAGGACGACACCTGCAGCTGTTTCGGGTTGGTCAGCGGGCGCCAGATCCATTCCCCGGACCCGGTGTGCTCGAGCAGACCGTCGGAATCGTGCACTTCGGGCCGGTAGTCGTCGAAATGCCGCACCCGATTCTCGCCGTAGAGGAACATACTGGTCAGAGGCGCCACGCCGAGTTTCTGCACATCCCGACGGGCGAACAGCCGGGCCTCGACTTCCAGGCGGGTATCGGAGCGCGGTTTGAGCACGAACCGATAGGCGCCGGTAACCGAGGGGCTGTTCAACAGCGCGTAGAAGGTCACGGAGGTGTCACCCGGTTTCGGCTTCACCAGCCAGAACTCGCTGAAACGCGGAAACTCCTCGCCCTCCTGCACCGCGGTGTCTATGGCCAGCCCCCGGGCGGAGGCGCCATAGGCTTGGCCCCGGCCGACCATGCGGAAGTAGGAGGCGCCCAGGAAAGAAACAACCTCGTCCTTGTAATCGGGGCTGTTGATCGGGTAGTGGATGCGGAATCCGGCAAAGCCGAGGTCCGGGCTGACCTTCTCGGCAAGGCCCTTGTTGTCCCCATAGTCGAACAGGTTGCGGTCGTACTGAACCGTCTGCACGGTGCCGTCCACCACCTGATGAATGACCACCGGCGTCCGGTAGAGGAAGCCCGGGTGAAAGAACTCCACCTCGAAGAGATCCTGGCCCCTCCACAACGCGTGGTCCTTGTTGAAGCGGATCTCCCGGTACTGCTGGTAGTTCAGGTCCCGCAGAGCACCGGGAAGCTGGTTCGGATCCGGCGCCGTATACTCCTCACCGGCCAATTCCCGTGCCCGCTCGGTCACCCGCGCGTACAGGGATTTGCCGCCGTCGTCGGGCGCCGCGCCGGAAGCCGTCGCGGCGGCACCTGCTAGGGCGACGACCAGGAGGATGAGGTTGATCGGCTTCATTCGGATCAGATTCCTTGCCTTGTGGGTCACAGGCTCCGCTGCAACAACGTCTCGCTGCCCCGGACCGGAGGCGAAGGTCATTCCGGGCAACGTCGGAATGGCCTGAAAAAACCAAGGCGTGCGCCGGTCGGCGTTTTTCCGGGGTCCGATCAGCGAGAATCGGAAATGCAGTCAACAAAAGACCATCGGGTCACCAACTTTGGGGAAGTGTTGAGCAAGCGCCGTGCCAACGCTGGCGCTTGCTCGCATTCGGATTTGCATGTGGCGGGGACTCAGGGGAAACCTTCGCGCGGGTGCGCTGCTGGCCATCGCTGCCTATGCGGTTGATGTCCCAGTGGCTTTTGCCTCTGGAGACGGCAATACCACCCTCTCCATCGGCGCCGAAGCCGTGAGCGCGGTCGCGTCCGTACTGCCACCAGTGCGCGCGCCCATTCGTGATGATGTTGGCATGGTGCTGGCTCCTTGGGCGGGCGAAACCGTTATCGAGCTCCCCGAGCTGTCGCCGGATGGCGACGTCTCATCCTTCTACGGGCCCGACTTCCAGTCCCGCTTGACGGGTTTCGCCCAGTGCACCGGCAGAACGACGGACGTGCGTCACGGTGTGTGGCTGAAGCAGGTTGAGGGAAGCACGAAGGGACTTGGGTTCCGGCTACACCCGCTGGCCGGCGCCGGCCGAGGTCTGGCTGTGGAGACGGCGTATCTGGACCGTGGGCCCGCCTCCACCGGGTCGGCCGCGTCGTCTGCGCGGGACGACGTTTGGAGCGTGGCCCTGAGCAACGCCTTTCTCGGCAACAGGCTTCAGGTGCACTCGGAGTTTGCCGCCAGCCGCCGGGTCAGTGGGGGCCGGGGATCGGCGAAACGCCCGGACGACGGAAGTGCCTACAATCTGTTGGCTCGCTACGACGGTGACCAACGAACCGTCGCCGATCACTCCCTGTCGTGGAACGTCGCGCTGAACCGGGAACAGGTGGACCCCACATTCTGGACACCCGCGGACGACGCCATCAGCCGCGGCGAGCTGGTGGATCGCCTGACGGCGCGGGTGGGATGGGGGCGATTGAAAACCCGGCTGAGCTATGCGGTCGGCAACGATCACGCCGAGGAAGACTCGCGCTGGCGACGACGGGTAGTGGATGCCGGAGTGGAATATTCGGCGCTCGATCCCACCTGGCTCGGCAGTGCCGGGTGGCTACTGTCCGCGCCCCGCTACCGAGTGTCGGCCAAACGCGTGCGGCATTCCTTCCTGGAACTGGACGACACCACCCCGGACAGCACCACGGACACCGCGGAATTCACGGCCGACTTCACGCCGGGACCGTGGTCCTGGCAGGTCGCGCAGGCGCATTCCTTCGCCTACACCACCGACGGGAATGAAGCCCTGAGCGAGAACAGCCGCACCCGGCTGAAGCTGGAATTGCCCGTCAACGACCGCCTGCATCTGAAGCCGGAGCTCAACTGGGGCATGCAACGCGACTATGCGGCGGACACCCGGACCCATAGGCTGGGCGGCGCCCTGCGCAGCAGCGCGACGATCATCAGGGACCGGCTGAACGCGCGCTTCGCCGTGACCGCCAACCGCCGCTACCGGCGCGAGGACCGCTTTGAGCAGCAAACGATCGGCATGGAGAGTCATCTGGACTGGACCATCCCGCTCAAAGGCGACAGGGCGCCCGAAGTGTCGCTGTCACTGGATGGACGTTACGAGTACCGCAGCGACACGTCCGACGCGGAAGCCGTTACCAACCGCTACCGGGCAATGGCCAATCTGAAGTTGTCCTGGCCGGACGACGGGTGAGTTTTGGTTGATTCGTTGTGCAACGAACGCCGGGAGACCCGCCATGCCAAGCGTTCCCTGCGAATTCCGACCAACGATAACGCTGCCCTGCTTCCGGGATTCCCGGCTTACCCGCTTCCCGACTAACCGGCCAACCGACCAATAGGCGCACCACTCACAGGTGCGCTACCCTGTCCCATCATCCGCGGTTTCCCCGGCGGCGTGGTCCCCGCACAGCCGCCTTCATCCGGAGCAGCAGCCTTACATGGACGAGCGGACCGGCACGGCCTTTCGGCACAGAGAACGCTTCCCCGACGAACCGCCCCCCGGGGCACCGGTTCCGACCCCGGCCCGGGAGCCCATCGTCTCGGTGTCGAACCTGTCCAAGACCTATGCCTCCGGCTTCCAGGCGCTCAAGGACATCAACCTGGAGATCCGCCGCGGCGAAATATTCGCCCTGCTCGGCCCCAACGGTGCCGGCAAGACCACGCTGATCAGCATCATCTGCGGCATCGTCAACGTCGGGGAAGGCACCGTCCGCGCCGACGGTCACGACGTGGTCCGCGAATACCGTGCCGCCCGGGCGCAGATCGGGCTGGTTCCCCAGGAGCTGACCACCGACGCCTTCGAGACCGTATGGGCCACGGTCAACTTCAGCCGCGGGCTGTTCGGCAAACCGCCGAATCCCGACCACATCGAGCGCGTGCTCCGTGACCTGACGCTCTGGGACAAGCGCAACAACAAACTGATGACCCTTTCGGGCGGCATGAAACGCCGGGTGCTCATCGCCAAGGCCCTGGCCCACGAGCCCCGGATCCTGTTCCTGGACGAGCCCACCGCCGGCGTGGACGTGGAGCTGCGCCGGGAAATGTGGCAGGTAGTAAGGAAGCTGCGCGAAAGCGGCGTGACCATCATTCTTACCACCCACTACATCGAGGAAGCCGAAGAGATGGCCGACCGGGTGGGCGTCATCAACCGCGGCGAGCTGATCCTCGTCGAGGAAAAGAACGAGCTCATGCGCAAGCTCGGCAGCAAGCAGCTCACGCTGCATCTTCAACAGCCGCTGGAGCGCGTCCCCGAGTCGCTGTCGGCCTTCGATCTGGAGCTTAGCGCGGACGGCAACGACCTCCGCTACACCTACGACGCCCAGAAGGAACACACCGGCATCGACGAGCTGCTGCGGGATCTCGACGCCGAGGGCATCCAGTTCAAGGACCTCCGCACCCGGCAGAGCTCGCTGGAGGAAATCTTCGTCAACCTGGTCAGCGAGCGCCGATGAACGTCCAAGCCGTCCGCGCCATCTACACCTTCGAAATGGCCCGCACCGGGCGCACGCTGCTGCAGAGCATCGTAGCGCCGGTTATCTCCACGTCGCTTTACTTCGTGGTCTTCGGCGGCGCCATCGGCTCGCGCATCACCGAGGTGGGCGGCATCAGCTACGGCGCATTCATCGTGCCCGGGCTGATCATGCTCATGCTGCTGACCCAGAGCGTGTCCAACGCCTCCTTCGGCATCTACTT
>JASFMS010000056.1:0-8048 GCA_050117435.1 Ectothiorhodospiraceae bacterium
ACCTCCAGCGCGGAGAACATCGCACCCACGGCGATCACCGCGGTGGGTGTCCCCGCGAAGTACAGATGGTGGAGCGTGCCGAGGATGCCCCCGAACAGGAACACGATGGTGGCGAACAGCACGGCGTTGTTGGCGGAATTGGCGCGAATCAGCCCCAGGCGCACGAACAGCAGGGCGATTACCGCAGTGGCGAACACTTCGAAGAAGCCCTCCACCCACAGGTGAACCACCCACCAGCGCCAGTACTCCACCAGCGAGAGATGGGTGTGCTTGCCCCAGGCCAGGCCGGCACCGTAGAACAGACCGATGGCGACGGTGGAGAGAAACAGTATCGTCAGCAGCGTGCGGTTCTCCGAGGGACGCCGCAGTGCCGGCCACAACGCACGCCCCACGAGCAGAAGCCAGATCATCAGGCCGGCGAAGAGCAGGATCTGCCAGAAGCGGCCGAGGTCCACGAACTCCCAGCCCTGGTGGCCGAGCCAGAAATTGTTGTCCAGGCTGAAGTACTGCTGAACCCCGAGCCATTCCCCGATCAGCGAGCCGGTCACGACAACCAGCAGCGCCACGTACAACACGTTGACGCCGAGACGCTGCAGACGCGGCTCGTGGCCCGAGATGGCCGGCGCGATGTAGAGCCCCGTGGCGAGCCAGGCCGTGGCGATCCAGAAGATGCCGATCTGCGTGTGCCAGGTGCGAGTCACCGCGTAGGGAAGGATCTTGGCCAGCGGTATGCCGTAGAAGTCATGCCCTTCCACACCGTAGTGCGCCGTAATGCCGCCAAGAGCGACCTGCACCAGGAACAGCGCCGCGACCGTTATGAAGTACTTGCGCGTGGCCCGCATGGAGGGCGTGGGCTTGAGCGAGCGCAACGGGTCCTCGCTGGGGGGCTCCGGCAAGTCCTCGTGACGCGTGCCGGCGGCGTGATGCAGCACCAGGGCGGCGATACCGGCGATCAGCAGGATGACACTGGCGATGGACCACACCGCCGCCGAGGTCGTCAGTGTGTTCCCGACCAGGGGCTCATGGGGCCAGTTGTTGGTATACGTGGTGTCGCTCCCGGGCCGGTCGGTGGTCGCGGCCCAGGCGGTCCAGAAGAAAAAGGCTCCCAGACGGGCACGGTGCTCGGGGTCCGGCACGGCGCCGTCCGCGATGGCGTAGTCCTCCCGCAGCGATTCCAGGGCCGGCGCGCTACCGAAGAGGTCCGCGTAGTGCGACTGGAGCCCGCGCATAACGGCGGCGCGATCATCAGATACCGTGACCACACCCGTGGACGGATCATAGGTATTGGCGCGCAGTTCGGACTTCAGCCGCGCTTTGAGCGCCGCCTGCTGCTCCTCGCCCAGTTCGGCGAAGGGCCGTCCGTAACGGGCCAGGGACCAGCGCTCGAGAAGGCCGGTGGCTTCACGGTGCAGCCAGTCAGCAGTCCAGTCCGGCGCCACGTACGCACCATGCCCCCAAACGGAACCCACTTCCTGGCCGCCCGCCGACTGCCAGACCTGGCGGCCGCGCTGAATGTCGCTGCGCGTGAAGATCGTCTGGCCCGATTCACTGACCACAGCCTTCGGGACCGGAGGCGCCTGGCGTGCGATGTCGCCCCCGATGAGGGCCAGGGCCCCGAAGGAGAGAAAGAAAAGGATCCCCAGAATCCACCATAACCTGCGCGTCTGGCTCATTGAGTGCCTCCCGATGCCTTGAAACGTCCGAAATCCGTGGCCGGTGCAGCCGACGCACAAAAATGTACGTGATATACATCTTATAAAGCAAGACGCAGTTTGCAGGTTTTTAAATCTGCCGGTGGATCCTCTTCATCGCTGGACCAGGGAAACGCGGGAAGCGCTAAGCGTCGGTTCAGGGAAACGCTAGAGCACGCGGGAGAAACGGGGGCGAACTCCCCCTTTGGGCTGATGCAGGTAGGCGTCGAAGACCATGCCGATGTTGCGCAGGAACAGCCTGCCGCGCGGCGTCACCGAGAGGCCGTCACGCTGGAAGCGCACCAGGCCGTCGTCGGCAAGGGGCTGCAGCCGCACAAGCTCGTCGTGGAAATACTGCCGGAACACGATGCGATAACGTGCCTCGATGCGCCGGTAGTCCAGTTCCGATTGACACATTATCTGGCCGATCACGTCGGCGCGCAGACGGTCGTCCCCTGTGAGACTGTATCCCCGAAAGACGGGAAGCTCCCCGCGATCCAGGGCCTCACCGTAGGAAGCGAGGTCCTTGCGGTTCTGGCTGTAACTGTCGCCAATGCGGCCGATCGAGGACATGCCCAATCCGATGAGATCGAGTTGGGCGCGGGTGGAATAGCCCTGAAAGTTCCGGTGCAAGCCGCCCTTGCGCTGGGCGCGTGCCAACTCATCGTCAGGAAGCGCAAAATGGTCCATGCCGATGTAAACGTAGCCCGCCGAGGTCAACCGCTGAATGGTCATTTCCAGGATGGCCAGCTTGGTCTCCGCATCCGGTAGATCTTCGGGGCGAATACGGCGCTGCACTTTGAACAGGTGCGGCATGTGGGCGTAATTGTAGACGGCGAGCCGCTCCGGGCGCAGCCGCAGAACCGTATCCAGCGTGCGCGAGAACGTCTCGGGCGTCTGCTTCGGCAGTCCGTAAATCAGGTCCAGGTTGGTGGACGAGTAGCCGTTGGCCCGAGCAGCGGCAATAACCGTCTCGGTCTGCTCCACGCTCTGGATGCGGTTCACCGCCGCCTGCACCTCGGGATCGAAATCCTGCACTCCGAGACTCATGCGATTGAAACCGAGCTCCGACAGCATCCGGATCTTCTCGGGCGAAACGGTCCGAGGGTCGATTTCAATGGAGAACTCACGCCGTGCCGACGTGTCCATGGGAAACGACTCGGACAACGCCCCGATCAGTCCGACCAGGTCGTCCTCATTCAGATAGGTCGGTGTCCCGCCGCCGAAGTGCATCTGCTCGACCCGTCTGTCCCGGTCGAACAGAGGCGCCTGCAGCGCGATCTCGCGCTTGAGCCGGTCCAGGTAGTCCTCGGCGCGACGATAGTTGGCGGTGATAACCTTGTTGCAACCGCAGTAGAAGCAAACGGTCCGGCAGAACGGAATGTGAACGTAGAGGGACAGACCACGGGGCAACGGATCCTCGTTGCTATCCGCCACCGCCCGCCGATAAGCCTGCGCATCGAACGATTCGTCGAACTGCAGAGCGGTAGGGTAGGACGTATACCGTGGCCCGGACACGTCGTACTTCCGCAGGAGCTGTCTGTCGAACTGGAGCGTCTGATCCATTTGCCTCTCTGTTCCCCCGCCGCCCCCGCATTTCGCGGGCGGCCAAGCATGGGCCCGTCGCCGCCATTGACCGCAACGGTAACCGCGCGCCCGTGCGTCGGCGTTGATTCAGGTCATTTAGCCGCGCGGTCGATGTCGGTAATCGGGGGGCCGTGAAGGAATCGCCCGCCTAACGCGGGCGCACACGAACGCGCGCGCTACGGCGTTCGAGTTCTTCGCAACGTCTGAGAGCTTGTTTTAACCACTACTCTGGATATATCTTATTGGCGTTCAATCCTCCTGACGCTCACTGCGCCGTGAGCCGGCCCCGCACAGGACGTATCGACAATGTCCCGATCACCCGGCAGCACTCTGTTCGCGTATCCGTTCCGACCGTTTTTTCTGCTCGTCGGCGCGTACGGCGGACTCATCATCCTCGCCTGGGTCGCCTTCTTCCTGGGATGGCTGACGTTTCCGGCCCACGTGGTTCCGGTGTACTGGCACGCCCACGAGATGCTCTTCGGACTGGTGCCGGCGGCGATTGCCGGCTTCCTGCTGACCGCCATATCCAACTGGACGGGTGCTCCTCCCCTTCGGAGTCGCGGACTGGTCGCGCTGGTCTCCCTCTGGATCGCCGGACGCCTGGGAATGTGGCTTGCGGGGATCCTGCCCATGACACTGGTCAGTGCCGTGGACCTGGCGTTCCTTCCGGCGCTGGGCGCCTACGCGTTCGTTGTACTCAAGCGCGCGGGCAACCGACGCAACTATTTCCTGGTGGCCATCATTGGGCTGCTGGCTCTGGCCAACCTGGGTATGCATCTTGGATTTCTGGGGATGGCCCCCTTGCTGCCGAGACTCGCCGAAATCATGGCACTTGACCTCATTGCCCTGGTGATGATCGCCATCGCCGGACGCATCGTCCCGGCATTCACGGCCAACTGGCTGAGAGGTCACGGATCCGATCCCGCGGTCGTGCGGCGCAACGCCCGTCTTGACGCGGTGGCCCTGATAACGACGGCCGCCATGATCCCGGCGGATATCGTCCCCGCCCCGCCCTGGGTGGCCGCTGCGGTGGCCCTGTTCGCCGCCGTCGCCAATGGCCTCAGGCTCGGTGGCTGGGCCGGATGGCGTACCGCGCGGGAGCCGTTGCTGTGGGTTCTGCATCTGGGCTATGCATGGATCGTGGTGGCGCTGCTGCTCAAGGCATTCGCACCGGTCGCCGGCCTCCCGCCGTCGGCCTGGTTCCATGCCATGGGCACCGGCGCCGTGGGCACGCTGATCCTTGGCGTCATGACGCGGGTCGCCCTGGGTCATACCGGACGTCCGCTGGCTCTGCCCCGCGGTGCGGTTTCGGTCTACGCTGCGATAATTGCTGCAGGAATTTTCCGGGTTATTGCTGCATTACCTGTCATCAGTCATTACACTATTCTTGTTGTTGGGGCCGCGCTTTGCTGGAGTGCGGCGTATATACTGTTCACGACAATGTACTGGCCGATTCTCAGCCGACCCCGCGTCGACGGCCGGCCGGGCTGAAGCCGGATATGGAGCGGCGATGAGACTCACCCTATACACCGACTACTGTCTGCGCGTGTTGATGTACCTGGGGCTCAAGGACAGCGAGCTGGCCACGATAAAGGAAATCGCCGAGCAGTATGACATCTCGAAGAACCACCTGATGAAGGTGGTCTACGAGCTCAACCGGATGGGGTACATCGAGACGATTCGGGGCAAGAACGGCGGCATGCGCCTCCACCGCCCGCCGGCGGACGTGAATCTCGCGGAACTCGTACGCCGCACGGAAAGCGACCTGGCTCTGGTGGAGTGCTTCGGGGATTCCAACGAATGTCGCATCACCGCGGCCTGCGAGCTCAAGCATGTACTCAAGGACGCAATGGACGCCTTCTTCCGCGTTCTGGAGCAGTACACCCTGGAGGATCTGCTACGGCCGCGCCGGGAGCTTGCCGGCCTGCTTTCGGTGCAGGCGATACCGGCGGATGAGATCCGCCCGCGCCAGAGCGGCTAGCCGGCGTCGATCGCCTTGCGCAGGCGCGCGGCGGCTTGTCGGGCATCGGACCGCAACCGCTCCAAGGCGCTGCGCACGGGCGCCGGCACCGGGCAGTCCAGTGCCGCCGACGCAGTGGCCGACAGGCGTTCTTCGTCCGCCAGGCACTGCTGAAGCAGTGCCTCCGGGCCGCGTTCCGCGGCGCGGCGTATCGCCCGCTCCTCGATGCTGGCGCCGCTCGCCGCCCCCTGCACGCCGGGCCGATCCGGCATGGCTGACAGGTGAAAAGTCAACTGCTCCGCGATCCCCTCCCGCGAGGCGGCCAGTCGATTGAGGACACCCACCGTGCGCTGATTGCCCAGCCGCTCCGCGGCCTGGCGGTGCCGACGGGCCGTCGCCGTGCAATGCCGCAGCACTTCCGTGAGTGAAGCCCCTGCATCGTTTGTCATGGTAGTCATGTCCTCCGTGCCGGCTGGCCAACCGACTTTGCGGCAATGTGAAAACCTGCACAAGTGGCCGTTTCGCAGCCGCCGCCGGATGTTGCGCCGCACAAACGGCATTGCTATATTGGGTCGACCCGCCATGCCGTGCCAACCGCAGTGACGTCGCCGCGGTCGCACCGGCGTGGGACACGAGCAACACCGCCTAACCGGCGGCAAGCGAGGAGGGCCGTCGCTCCCGAACCGGGACCGGCGGCTTTCTTTTGTCCGGGTTGTTAGCCACAGATGAACACGGATGAATCGGATTTCCCAGGAAAGTGTTTCCTGTACCGGGCCGCCGATGAACGCTGATGGACGCAGATCAGAGAACATTTCCGAGAGACCTCGGGCCTGGTGACCTCTAGGGAGACGCTGAACAATTCCCGCGTGCCTCTGCGCTTCCTGGAGGCGCTGTGGCAAGGCGGCGTGCGCAGTGAATGGCCGTAGCCCTTTACAAGAAAGCCAACGCAGCCCACAGCGCCGCCAGGAAGCGTCCTTCGGAGCCGCACAGGGCGCCTTCCCTACCCGACTAACCGACTAACCGACTAACGGATTAACCGATTAACCACACCAGTGGCCAGCAGGCGGCTGGCCTTTTCCGAGAAGTTGCGGAACGGGTTGACGATGAACATGTGCTGGGTGGCGCGGTTGGCCCCCTTGAAGGGCTCGGCGCTGTCCGCGAGCTTCTCCAGCGCGGCGATCAGGCTCTGGGGGTTGCGGGTCAGGCGCACGCTGGTGGCGTCGGCGAGAAATTCGCGCTGCCGGGAGACCGCCATCTGCACCAGCTTGGCAAACAGCGGCGCCAATGCGGCAAAAATCAGGAGCAGCAGCATCACGATCCACACACCACCGCCGCCTCCTCGCCCGCTGCCGGAGCGGCGACGCGAACCGCCGCCGTAGAAGAGCGTGCGAACCGCCAGGTCGGATACCAGCGCAATCAACCCAACCAGCACCCCGACCGCGGTTGCGTAGCGGGTATCCAGGTTGACGATGTGGCCCATTTCGTGGCCGACGACCCCCTGCAGTTCGTCACGGGTCAGCCGGTCCAGAAGCCCACGGGTCACCCCGATGGCCGCCCGGTCCGTGCGCAAGCCGGTGGCGAAGGCATTCATGGCGGGAGTCTCGATGACGCACACGCGGGGCTTGGGCAGACCCGCGGCGATGGCCATTTCCTCCACCACGTTGTGGAGCTGTGGCTCCTCATCGCGACTGACCTCACGCGCACCGACGATGCTCAGGACGATGCGATCGCCGGCACGAAACGCGATCAGAGTCCAGACGACGCCGAACCCCAGCAGCCCCAACGCCCCGATGACGCCCCAGCGGCTGACGAACCAGACGTCCCCGAAGCGCAGCACTGAGTCCGTCGTTCCCACCTCGAACAACCAACCCAGCAGATACCCGAGAACACCGCCGATCGCCAGAAGCACGAAGACCAGGCGATTGGTGTTGCGGCGATTGGCCTCGGCGGCCGCCATGAAATCGGTGCGCCGAAGCAGCTTGCGGCGGACCCGTGGCGGCTCTTCGGCCACCGGCCGCATGGCTGCCCCGCACATGCGGCAGGTGGCCGCGCTACGGCGGTTGAGGATGCCGCATTCGGCGCAGTTCGCCCATTTACGAGCCATGGCCGGCTACCGCAGATCGACTCTGGGGACCTCCCGTTCCCGGGTTTCGATCCGAAAATACGCGGCGGGCCGGAAGCCGAACGTGTTGGCGATCATGTTGGAAGGAAATGACTGGATGGCGTTGTTCTTCGCCATGACGCTGTCATTGTAGAACTGCCGCGCGAAGGCAATGCGGTTTTCCGTGGTGGACAGCTCTTCCATCAGCCGCCCCACGTTCTGGTTGGCTTTCAGATCCGGGTAGTTCTCCATGAGCGCGAAGAGCCGGCCGAGGGCGCCGGAGAGCTCCTGCTCGGCGCCGAGCGCGGCCTCCGGCCCCTGGCCCTCCACGGCCACCGCCTTCTGCCGGGCCTCGATGACCTGGCGCAGGGTCTCCTGCTCGTAGCTCATGTAGTCCTTGACCGTCTCCACCAGATTCGGGATCAGGTCATGTCGACGCTTCAACTGCACGTCGATCTGCCGCCAGGCATTCTTCACCTGGTTGCGCAGCCGAACCAGCCGGTTGTAGATGGCAATGGCGCCGCCGACGACGCCGAGAACGACAATCAGCCCGACAATACCCGTCAGGTCCATGCAGCTATTCCCCCCGGATTTTTTTATTGTGCCCGGGCTAGCCTGCCCCAATGCCCCCGGCGGTGCAACGAACGGGTTCGCGAACGCCGCAAAGACCGCAGTCGACGTCGGAGATCAACCGGCGCCACGCTCCCTG
>JASFMS010000057.1:0-8041 GCA_050117435.1 Ectothiorhodospiraceae bacterium
TTGATTGGTTGATTGGTTGATTGGTTAATCGGTTAATCGGTTAATCGGGCCGTTCATCGGGATCCTGGGAGAGCCATTGACAGGGGAGCGACCGGAACTCATCGTTGCAAAACGAATTAACGAATTAACGAATTAACGAATTAACGAATTAACGAATTAACGAATTAACGAATTAACGAATTAACGAATTAACGAATTAACGAATTAACCTCCCTTACCACCCGCCGATTGACCGGCGTCGCAACGCCCAGCCGCTCCCCCAGTCGAATCAGATACCCGTTGATGTAGTCGATTTCCAGGCGCCGGCCGGCGCGGGCGTCCTGGAGCATGGACGAGTGGTTGGCGGCGGTGGTCTCGGCTACGCTCATGGCGCGTTCCAGCGCGGAGACGGGGAAGACGTGGCCGGCGGCGGCGAGAACGCGGTCCGTCTCCTCTCCCAGCGCCGCCATTTCACGCATCGCGGCGGATTTGCCCAGCAACTCGCCGTTGCGGCAGTCGTGAAGCACGGTAAGGGGGTTGATCAGGGCGTTCACGCGCAGCTTGTCGGCCAATGGTTGCCGGATGTCGCTCACGTTGCTTGCGCGCAGGCCCGCCGCGTTCAGTAATGCTGCCCAGTCCGGGCCTTCGCCGCGTAACGCGCCGATCCGGGTTTCCCCGCGCCCGGCGTGGATCACCTCGTCGGCCGCACGCCGCCAGGCGCCTTCGGTGGTCGTGGCGGCAGCGACAGGCGTTTCGGGCAATGCGTCGAGGACCTCGTCCTGGCTTCCCAGGCCGTTCTGCATGAGCAGGACCGCTGCCTCCGTGCCGAGGGATCCGGCAACCGACATCACCGCCTCGCGTGCGTCGTACGCTTTGGTGCAGACGATCAGGCGCTGGATTTCTCCGGGCAGCCGATCGGCGGCGTGCTGAGCTACCTCGAGCGCGACGATCCTCTCATCCTCGCTGCGATGGATGGTGCGAGTGGTTCCCGGCGCGGACCCGGGGCGGCGGATCAGCGTTACCGGATGATTGGATGCCAGGTACGAGGCCACCAGCAGACCGATGCTGCCGGCGCCGAGGATGTGGACGGAGTGTGGGTCGCTCATGGGGCGATGCTACATCGCCCGGCTCGGCCCTTGCCAGATCGCCCGACGGCCTCGCCGAGGGGCACCGCTGTCGGCGGGAAAAAGAGAAGGCACCTTCCATGGCGCCCATAGGTTGATCAGAACCGGTAGCGTCCGCCGAGGCTGATGATGCTCTCCTCGTCGGTGAGCTCGGCCTGCAGCCCGGCCTGGATGGGCTGGGTGACGTCGTACCAGGCCTCGCCCCAGACGCCGGCGGCGTCGTCTTCGTCCAGGGCGTAATAGACGGCGCCGCCGTCCAGCTCCAGCCTTGGTGCTGCCTTGGCGCGGACGCCGCCGCGCAGGCCGAGGCCGTCGTTGTCATCGTCGCCGCGGCCGTTGATGTCGTAGTCCCGATTCTCGTAGAACAGCTCGCCGATCAGGTCCACGTTGGACTGCAGAGGGGTGTGGAGGCCGCCGCCGACGCGGAAATCCTCCCGGTCGGGCCCGTCCAGGTCCCAGTTGGCGTAGCGGCCGATCAGATAGGCGTTGGGGTGGATCGCGAACGAACCGTCCACGCTGAAACCCGTGCCGTCGGCGTCGCTGTCGTCCAGCTCGATGTTGCCCACACCCAGGCCCAGGTGGTTGTAGCTCAGATCGGCGGCCGCGACTTCCCCCGCGGCAGCGGTAAGGACTGCGGCCAGCGCCAACCCGTAGAGGTAGCGAGTACGCATGAGTGATACCTCCGATGCATTGTCATTCGTGTGAATTCCCGGGAGGCGAGAAGCAATAGGTGTGCCAGGTTGGAAAAGCCCGGGCTGCCGCGTTTTGGGCGACTCTGAGGATATCGGTGCGTTGCCGTGCGGCGACGGCGGGCGGCGCGTGTGAACGAGTTCGCAGGTTCAGCGCGGATGGGAGCGCAAAAGATGAACGTGCCGCGATTCCCGTGAAATCACGTCGATCCACGGACAACACCGCGGTTCGGAGCCGGCCGTCACGGCACCTGTCGCGAACCGGGGACAGAGGTGTGTGCCATCGGCGCTAAAGGGAAAAGCCTTCCCGGCGGGCGATGTCCTGCCATCGGCGGGGCAGACCCGAAAGGATCCGGTCGGCACGCCGGACGACGCCGCGTATCCAGCGGGTACTGGGGTCGTCGGCCTGCAGGAAAGCCGGTGCTTCCTGCAGCGACGCCCAGCGCGCGTTCTGGTGCTCCGCGCTGAGTCGTAGTGCTTGCGGCGCCGGGCAGTGGCAGACGTACACGACGCCGAGCAGTTCGGTGTCGGGCTTCAATGGGCCGCGGTGGAAATGGGTGGTGCCGAGCAGGCACTCGGGTTCAACCTGCAGGCCCGTTTCCTCCGCCACTTCCCGGTGCATTGCCTCTTCGTACCCTTCGCCCTGTCGGACCCGGCCGGTGACACACTCCCAGACACCGGGGGCAAAGTCCTTGGTGATCGAGCGCTGCAGAAAGAGGTAGTGGTCCGCCGGATCGCGGATCAGGGCGGCGACCCCTGCCAGGAAACGGCCGTCGGTCAAGGCGTGCGATCCCGCACCGACCGTGGCAGGGCGGAGGGCCGTCCGTTCGCCTCGCCCGGGTCGCTTCCGCGGCCGCCGAACCAGCTGCCGAGCATGCGGAAGACACGCCGGATACCCCGCCAGATCCTGGGCAGCAGCCAGACGAGCACAACGATGAACAGGGCCAGTGCCGCCAGGAAAAGCACCGGATGGTTGAGCGCCACCCAGAGTCCGCCGATCACCGCGATATCCTCGGCGATGGATGCGGTCCAGTTGGTCACCGGCTCCGGTGACGTATTGATCAATACCCGGCCGCCGGATTTGAAGGCGTGACTCCCCGCCGCCAGGGTGCCGCCTACGAGTCCGGCGGCGATCTGCAGTGCAGGAGAGACATCGCCGACGGCCGCCGCCGCGAGCGCGGCACCCGCGGGCAGGCGAATGAACGTGTGCAGGGCGTCCCAGCCGGTGTCGACCCCCGGCGTCTTGTCGGCGAAAAACTCGACGCAATACATGAACCCGGCGGCGGCCAGCACCAGCGGATTGGCAACCACCGCCATTTCCGGGGGCAGCGTCATGTAGCCCATGTTGTTCATCAGGCCGAGGGTGAGTACGGCGGCATAGAGATTGATGCCGCTCGCCCATCCCACGCCCATGGTCAGTGCAATGGTGGCCGTGAGCTGATCGAGGTTTTCCATGGTGCTGTTCGCGCGGAGGCCGTGTCGGCAGGGGTAGTGCCCTAAGTCTACCAACCTTTTGGGAGGGGGTGTCAGGCCGCCGGAACCGAATTGCCGATGGTAAGCCACGGACGCGGCAGCCAGGGCCCCGGCTCACCGCGCCCGCGGTCTGTCAGTGCTTCAGCACTCGGGAGAGGAACGACTGCGTGCGTTCGTTCTGCGGGTTGTCGAAGAGCTGGTCCGGCGGGGCCTCCTCGACGATGCGTCCCTCGTCGATGTAGATCACCCGATGGGCCACCTCCCGGGCGAAGCCCATTTCGTGGGTGACCACCATCATGGTCATGCCCTCGCCGGCGAGCTCGCGCATGACGTCCAGTACCTCGCCGATCATCTCCGGGTCCAGCGCCGACGTGGGCTCGTCGAACAGCATCAGGCGGGGTTCCATGGCCAGGGCCCGGGCGATTGCCACCCGTTGCTGCTGGCCGCCGGAGAGCTGGCTGGGGTATTTGTCCGCCTGGTTGCCGATGCCCACACGGTCCAGCAGGCGGCGGGCGATGTCAGTGGATTTCTCCGCCGACCACCCGCGCACCTTGAGCGGCGCCAGTGTGATGTTGTCCAGCACCGTGCGGTGCGGGAAGAGATTGAACTGCTGGAACACCATGCCCACTTCCTGGCGGATGGTGCGCAGGGCGCTCTGGTTGCGTTCCTTCGGGTTGAGGCGGTTGCCGTCCACGACGATATTCCCGCCCTGGAAGGGCTCCAGGCCGTTGACGCAACGTATGAGCGTGGACTTGCCGGAGCCGCTGGCGCCGATGACCACCACCACCTCGCCCGGTTCGACGTTGAGTTGGATGTTCTTGAGTACGTGCAGGTCGCCGAAGTACTTGTCGACGTTCTGCATCTCGACGATGTGCGACATAAGGTCAGTTGCTCCCCACCAGGCCGCGGCGCTCCACGAAGCGCAGTACGAAAGACAGGCTGAGCGTGATCACCAGGTACAGCAGCGCCACCATGAAGTAGACCTCGAAGGCCGTGAAGGTGGTGGCGATGTAGACCTGACCCTGTCGGACCAGCTCGCCCACTCCGATGACCGAGAACAGCGACGTGTCCTTGATGCTGACGATGGCCTGGTTTCCCAGCGGCGGGATCATGCGCCGCAGCGCCTGGGGCCAGACCACGTAGTAGAACGTCTGGCCGGGCGAGAGGCCGAGGGAGAGTCCCGCCTCGCGCTGGCCGCGGCCGATGGACTGCACGCCCCCGCGCACGATCTCGGAGATGTAGGCGCCGGAGTTCAGGGCGATGGCGGCCACCGCGGCGGTGATGGCGTTGATGGGTCCGCCCACCACGTCCGGAAGGCCGTAGAAGATGAACAGCACCTGTACGAGCACGGGCGTGCCGCGGAAGACCTCGATGTAACTCTGCGCCGGCCAGCGCAGCACCCGGACCGGGTTCAGGCTGAGGAGCCCGAACAGGATACCGATGAAAAAGCCGATGAGCAGGCCGCCGAAGGATATAACAAGGGTGTAGGGGATGCCCGAGAGCAGATAGGGCAGGGAGTCGAAGGCAGCCTGCCAGTCGAACTGAAAGCTGGATCCCACTGCGTGTCTCCTGAGTTGAAGGAATGCCTTCGCAGGCGGAGCAGTACGGCGGTTCGAGAGGCCCGCCACTGCAGACGGGATTAATCGTTCTTCCGAACGACGGCGGCCGCGACCGTCAGGCCGGCCGCGGCCGCCGCGTGTTGCACCTTACTTCTCGTCCGGCAGGCTGCCGAACCACTTCTTGTAGATCTTGGCGTAGGTGCCGTCAGCCTTCATGGAGGCCAGGGCCTGGTTCACGTCGTCCACGTATTCGCTGCCGTCCTTAAGCGCCAGCCCGTACTGCTGACCCTCGTAGAGCGGGCCCACGGTATGGACCTTGCCCTCGCCCTTGGTTTTGGCGAAGTAGCCCACGTTCGGTGCGTCGTAGAAGACCGCATCCACACTGCCGGAAAGCAGCGCCATGTACATGTCGGAACTGCCCGGATAGGGGACGATCTCCTTGACCTTGTCGCCCACCTCGCGCTTGAGGAAGTCGTAGCTGGTGCTGCCGATCTTGCAGGCGACCTTCTTGCCGGCCAGGTCGTCCACCTTCTTGATGCTGTCGTCCCCGTTACGAATCAGCAGCCGCAGACCGGAATCGTAGTAGGGATCCGAGAAATCGACGATCTGCTCGCGCTCGTCGGTAATGGTGATGCCGGCAATGGCGATGTCCACGTTGCCCGTCTGCAGGGCGGGGATGATGCCGTTGAAGTCCATGGTCTGGAGCTTGTAGTCGAACCCGGCCCGGTCGGCGACTTCGCGCAGAATGTCCATGTCGAAGCCGACCATCTTGCCGGAGGATTTGTCCATCATCTCGAAGGGCACGAAGCTCGGGTCCGTCACGGCGCGCAGGGTGGGTTTGTCCGCCGCCTGTGCGGCGCCTGCGCCCAGAACCAGAGCGGCCGTCGCGGCCAGTGTGACGCATTTGAGCCAGCGGAAGTTCATGGACTTTCTCCTTATTGATCAGCTGTCAGAACAGCGGCAATTGCTGCCGCATAGAGGATAAACATGGGAGGAATAGGGCAAGGCGTCAAGTTGACGCCGCGTCACAGTGGTGAGGTATTGCACACAATAATTACATGTAATTATTTATTCCCCGCGGTCTCGAAAGTCTAAGCGGGAAATTTCTTCAGGTTGTGACGTTCCGCGCGGTTTGCCGCTGGAATCGGTCACTACGATAGCTCCGTTGCGGTTCACGGGCAGGGACGACGATGCTGGACGAGCTCTGGAGAAAAGGAATCGGTGCCCTGGCACAGGTCGAGGGGCTGAAGCAGTTCGTCGAGCAGCGCGGAATGCTCAAGGGACTGGCGGAACGCTTCGTGCCGGCCGAGAACGCCGCCGACGCCGCCTCCCACGCGCGCGAGCTTCTCCGGCGTGATCAGCTGCGAGCCATGTTGACCTACCTGGGCGAACCCGCTGTCGATTCCCGTGGCGTCGCGCGTAACGTCGTAAACCTGGTGGGGGCGGTGGAAGCCCTGCTGGACTCCAATCTTGACGCGGTTGTGGAGGCGCACCCATCCAGCCTGGGTGCGGGCGTTAACCGGACACTGTTCGAAACGAGCCTGCGGCGGCTCGCCGCTGCCGTGAATGAGGTGCCGAGGCGCGCGGGTCGGGTGGCGGGCGTGATGGTTGCTCCACCCACCTCGAGGGATGAGGCGCGATACCTGGATTCCGTGGTTGACGGGCTGCTGGCGTCCGACCTTCCCCTGATTCAGACCGTCGCCGCTGACGGCAGAGAAGCTGCCGCGAGGCTCTCGCGGCGGATCATGCAGGGCGTGCCGGTGCGTCTGGTCAAGGGGTCGCCGTATGCCGAGAATTCGTCGAACGGCGGCGAAGATGGTACCGGTTCAGGGAATACGGGCTACCGGCGGATGCTGGACAGCATGTTTTCGCGTTTCGCCTGGGAGCATCGCTTTTATCCCATCGTTGCCACGGACGATCCGCGTATGCACCGGCATGCCATGGAGATGGCCCGCCGTAACGGCTGGAAGCCGGGCGAGTACGAATTTCACCTGATCTACGGGGTTCAGCCGCGCACCGTGTCGGCGTTGCGTGCGGCGGGACAGCGCGTGCGGGTTACGCTGCCTTTCGGCACCAGTTGGTGGGATTACGTAATGCGGTGCGTAGCCGGCCAGTCCCCGCGGCTGTGGTTGCGTGCCCGGATGGCCGCGGCCACCCGGGCGTAGGACCGGTCCGCGCGGGCAACGACGGTTCTCTCAGCCGCTGGTGGACGTGGCGCCGCCGGCCGGCTGCCGGCGACGCAGATGCAGTACCCGGCCGTCCACGGCGGCAATCCCCAGAAAGATCAGCCCGAGTCCGGCAAACGCGCTCCAGGCAAGACTCTCTCCCAAAAACATCACGCCCAGCGATATCGCGCTCACCGGCACCAGAAAGGTTACCAGGGCGATGTTGGTGGCACCCGCCACGGCGAGGATACGGAAGTACATCATGAAGGCGAGCGCCGTGGACAGTATCGCCAGCCCGAGTACTGCTCCCCACCCCACCGGGCTCAGCGACAGCGTCCATGGCCGTTCCAGCCCCAGGGAAAGGGGCAGCATCCAGACGGTGGCACCGCTGAGCATGCCGGCGGCGTTGACCATGGGTGACTGGCGGTGGAACCGACGGCCATAGTTGGCGGCGAATCCGTAGCAGAACGCGGCTCCCAGGACCGAGAGCTGGCCCAGATTGTAGGGGTTCAGGCCGGCGAGCAGATCCGGGCCCATGAGCACGGCTACGCCGGCGACACCGAAGACGATGCCGAGAAGCCGGTTCGGCGTCATGCGGTCGTCGCTGGTGAACACATGGGCAACGATGATCGTGAAGATGGGGGTGGTGGCGTTAAGGATGGATGCCAGCCCACTGGGAATCTCCGTCTGTCCCCAGACGATCAGGCTGAAAGGCAGGGCGTTGTTGATGCCGCCCAGGAGCAGATAGCCGCCAAGGACCTTCGGGTCCGCGGGCATGCGCCGCCCGGAGGCGTAGACCACCGTCAGCAGCACGGCGGCGGCGAGCCCCACGCGACCGAGCACCAGCGTGAACGGCGGCAACTCCCGCAGGCCCACTTCGAAGAAGAAGAACGAGCCGCCCCAGAGAACGGACAGGCCGACGAGCAGCGTCCATTCCACCGGGCCCATGGCGCGAATCGACAATGCGGTATCCCTCACGGCGTTTTCGAGCCGCAAAGCTAACGCCCGCCGTCAGCCGCGTCCATAGTCGCTTCGTTGCTGGAGTGTTTCAG
>JASFMS010000058.1:0-8027 GCA_050117435.1 Ectothiorhodospiraceae bacterium
CATCCGGCCGGAGGACGTCCATCTCCATGCCGGAGAGCAGAGCGGGCCCAACCGCCTGACTGGAACTGTGGCGTTCGTGCGCGACGTCGGCCAGAGCGTGGAAATCTACGTGGACTGCGGCGAGACGCGCATCACCAGCCACGTGCAACCCCGTGACAAACCGGACGTGGGTCAGGGGCACCCGGTTACCGTGGAACTTCCCGCCGAAGCCTGTGTGGTGCTGAAACGATGAGCGCGGCGGCGAGCGAGGGCACCACCGCCCGGAAATGGTTGCTCAGTTACCCGAGCCTGATGCTGGGTGTATTCTTCGTTGGACCGTTCGGCATCATGCTGGCGGTAAGCTTCTTCCAGCGCGTGGAGGGCGCCTTCTACGAGCCCGCCTTCGTGCTGTCCAACTACGCGCGGCTTTTCTCATCGCTGTTCCTGGACAATCTGGTCTTCTCGCTCTACCTGGGCGTGCTGGTGGCGGTGATCAGCGTATCCATCGGCTTTCCGTTCACCTATCTGCTCTCGCGAATGCGACTGCGCGCGCAGACCGCCTGGTTGGTGTTCCTGCTATCCGTGCTGTCGCTCTCAGAGGTGATTATCGCCTTCAGCTGGTCCATCCTGCTCTCGCGCACGGCGGGTGTCTCCAAGCTGCTGGTCTGGCTTGGGATCATGGATCATCCCATGGCGCTGACACCGGGTTTCGGTGCCGAGGTCCTGGGCTACTGCTACCTCACCCTGCCCTACACCGTGCTCATGCTCTACCCGTCCATGTCCCGGCTCGACCCGGAACTCACGGAGGCCGCCCGGACGCTGGGCGCGTCTCCGCAGCGGGCTTTCTTCAATGTCGTTATTCCCGCAATGCGCCAGCCCATCGTGGCCTCGTTGATACTGGTGTTCGTGTTCACGCTGGGCGTCTACCTGATCCCGCAGATCCTGGGCAATCCGGAGCACTGGACGCTCTCCGTGCTGATCACGGACCAGGCCGTCTACCAGTCCAATGTGCCCTTCGCCGCGGCGCTTGCCGTGTTCCTGCTGCTGACCAGTTTGGCGCTCATCCTGCTGACGTTCGTGCTCGGCGCGCGTGAGCGGGTCCACGCCGCGAGCTGAGAGGATCGCCGGAATGACGAAAACCGCCCGCAATCTCTACTTCGGCGTCGTCGCGCTTTTTCTCGCCTCGCCCATCGTCGTCGTCCTCGGCGTTTCGCTGAACGCGCAGAAGCGCCTGTTCTTTCCGCCGGATGGGATGTCGCTGCGCTGGTATGCGGACATGCTCATGGACGCCGGCTGGCGGGGGCCCATCGAGAACAGCCTGCTCATCGCCACCACTGCCGGCCTGGTGGCGGTGTCGGTAGCACTGCCCCTGGCCTACGTCCTGTGGCGCCATCGCCTCGTCTACGCAAAGATCCTCTATGCGCTGGGCATCGCGCCCTTCATGCTGCCGCCGGTCATCACCGCCCTGGGGTTCATGGTGTTCTGGGCAACACTCGGGCACTACGGCCAGTTTGAAAACGTGGTCATTGCCCACGGCATTTTTCTGGTGACCCTGCCGCTGATGACCATTTCCCTGGGGTTCGAGGCACTGGATCGGGAGATGATCGAGGCCGCGCGGACCATGGGTGCGGATGAGAAGACGATCTTCTTTACCATCGTGCTGCCACTGATACGCCCCTATATCATCTCGGGTTACGCGTTCACGTTTGTGCTCTCCATGAACGAGTACATCATCGCCTACATGGTGGCCGGTTTTACCGTGGAGACGCTGCCCATCAAGATCTTCAACGCGCTGCGCTATGGCTATTCGCCCGTCATGGCCGCCGTGGCGGTAATGTTCGTGCTGGTGGCCCTGGTGGTTTTCGGGCTTATCGGGCGGTTCGGGAATCTCCCGCGTCTGCTCGGCCGCTGGGAGCCGACGGAGCGCTAACATGAAACTCGCCGTGCATCAGACCGCCGGATACCCGGAGAACCCCGAGGCCAACCTCGCCGAACTGGAGCGCACGGCCGAGCGCGCGGCCGGAGAAGGCGCGGATCTTCTCGTGCTGCCGGAGATGTGGCTGACCGGCTACAACATCGGAAACACTGTCTGGGAGCTGGCCGAACCCGCCGATGGCAAGGCGGCGGCGCGCATCGCGGAGATCGCACGTGAGCGTGAACTGGCCATACTCTACGGCTACCCGGAACGCGCGGGCGGGTTCGTCTACAACGCAGCCCAACTGATCGACCACGACGGTGTCCGTCGCACGAACATGCGCAAGGCCCACCTCTTCGGTGACGAGGAACGCCGCCTGTTTCGGGCCGGGGACCACGAGCTTTCCGTTGTGGAATGCGCGGGACTGCGACTCGGCATTCTCATCTGCTACGACGTGGAGTTTCCGGAGGCCGTGCGCACTCTGGCACTCCGCGGCGCCGAGGCGGTACTCGTTCCCACTGCCCTCTTCCAGCCCTTCTCCTTCGTCGCTACACACGTGGTGCCGGTGCGCGCCTGGGAGAACAGCGTCTATGTCGCGTACGCCAACCGCTGCGGCACTGAGGGCGAGATGACCTACGTCGGGCGCAGCGCGATCTGTTCGCCCAACGGAGAGTTTCTCGCTGTAGGCGCCGAAGGCGAGGCACTCTTGACGGCCACGGTGAACCCGCAGGAGTTCAAGCGACACGACCCCGCTGGCAACACCTACCTGGCGGATCGTCGCCCGGAGCTCTATACGGAAAATCGTAGGCCGGAATAAGGGCCGCCAGGCCCGTTTCCGGCATGCCGCCCCAGACGCTCCGTCGGGGGACAGGCCATGAGCGCTACGCTTTTCCCGTCCGATACGTCGGTGGGCGAGGCAATGGCGCCCCCGATTCGGCGCAATGCCCTTCGGTTATTGCGCCCTACTCCGGCTGCACATGCTGCCGCACGGGCACCGCTTAATGGGGCGTGAGCACGCTGGCGGGATTCGGCCAGGAGCGCGTTTTCGACAAATCCGGTGGCTGCGATGTGTGCTCCGCGATGCCGGGAACGCTGCGCTTATCCCGGCCTACGTCTGCTTTCTCCCGCCGAGTCCAAGCTTACAAGCGGCGCCCTCTCCGCGAATGCCGCATTCCAGGTAGCAGGCCGGGCTTCGTCGGAGCATCCGGTCTGTACAGCGCGCGCACCGTCCCGTCATTTCGCGCCGGATGCGCGACAGGTCTCCACTACCGGAGCGGGTCATTGCTGACCGTCGTCGATCCACTTCGGCCGGACGGTGGGTGTGTGGTTGTCCATGAGGGCCAGAAGCCCGTCGGCGTGATGATGATCCAGCAGCAGCCGGCGGTACTCCGGGCGCAGAAATTCCCGATCCACCAGTTCGTTGAGGAAAGTGAGCAGGGTCCGATAGAAACCGTCGACGTTAAGCAGCCCGCAGGGCTTGCCGTGCAGCCCAAGCTGCGCCCAGGTCAGCGTCTCGAACAGCTCCTCCAGCGTTCCCATGCCACCGGGAAGCGCGATGAAGCCGTCGGAGTATTCCGCCATGAGCGCCTTGCGCTCGTGCATGGAAGCGACAACGTGAAGTCTGGTCAGCCGTGTATGCGCCACCTCCTTGTCTGCCAGGGACTGCGGGATTATGCCCACCACTTCGCCGCCGGCGGCCAGGGCAGCGTCCGCGACCGCACCCATGAGTCCAACGTGGCCGCCGCCGAAGACAAGCCGCCGGCCTTCCCGGGCAATTAGCGTCCCGAGCTGCTTCGCCTGGTGCTCGAATTGCGGCTCATTGCCCTTGCTGGAGCCGCAGAATACGCAAATGGATTGGAGGGTCATGGCTGTCCTCGGGGCAGTGTCCGTGCGATGTGACTGGCGACCAAGCTTACTAACTCGTTATGTCGCGATGCCACTGATCGGCGACAGGAACCTTCAGACGCGGAAACCGGTTCGGCGCTTCATGATGAGTTGATTCAGGTCAGTCGTCGACCGATCAGGAACGATCAGAATATCGCTTGAGGGTCGAGGCCGACGGGGCAAGGTACACCGGCGTCTCCTCAGGAGTGGATTATCATGGCCAAACAGCATTCCGTATCGGACTTCGGCGCCCAGTGGATGGAGCTAACCCGTTCGATACTCAGCGCGCAGCTCGAAAGCGCCGAGAACTTCCGCCGCCATACCAATGATCTTCCGGGATTCATTCAGGAGGAAACCCGGTTGGCACAGAAGCTAGTCGACGACAGCATTCGGTTTGAGCGCACCTCGGTGGCTCTGCTTGAGGACGCCCTTGCGCTCCAGTCCTCCATGGCGCCATACCTGAAATCCCTCGCTCGCGCCGCGCGTTCCGGCATCGATGCCCGGGAGGCGATATGGCAGAACTGGTTCCGGCTTGCGGAGAACCTGCCCGCGCCCGCCTCCGGGGCCGAAAAGGCTTCGTTCGTGGGGCCAGCGGAAATGATGGAAGCTTGGCGGGACATGTTCGACGCCGTCTACCGGGCGGAGTGGCCGGGATCAGCGAAGCGGGAATCATCGGCTCGGACAAAAGGCGGCCCAGCCTCGACACCAGGGGGGCGCGCAGCCTCTGCGGGGTAAGGCGTTGCCGACGAAATCAGGAGTCGTGTTCCGCGGCGGAGCGCTGCCCCTCTCCCGCGGCGCTCAGCGCCTGGGCCAGTGCTTCCCATGCCAGGGTCACGCACCGGCTCCGCGCCGGGAAATCCTTGACGGCGGCGAGCGCGGGCAACGGCTCCGGGAGGTCGTCGGGGCGGGCGGCATCCGTTTCGGCAAACCAGCCTGTGACGGCCTCCTCCACGGTCCGCACGGAATCGACGGCGGTGCCTTTTACCACCTCCGTCATCATTGACCCGGAGGCGATGCAGATCGCGCATCCTCGGGCACGATAGGTGACGTTGGAGACAACGCCGTCCGTTACCGTGACGCCCACTTCCAGATCATCGCCGCAGAGTGGGTTGTCCACGCGGCTGACCGCCTGTGCGCCCTCGGTGCTGCCGTGGTTGCGCGGGTGGTGGAAGTGCTCCATCAACACGCCGCGATAGAGGTCTGTCGCGTCGCTCATGTGCAGCGATGATCCTATGTCCTGCCGCCGGCGCCCAGTGCCGGTGCTGTCGCCCGCGCGCTGAGCTTCTCCATTCTGGCGATGGGCTGGCCGCTGCCTCCTCGACGCTCCATGACGATCTCGCTGACCACCGACAGTGCGATTTCCTCCGGGGTGCGGGCGTTGAGGTCGAGTCCCGCCGGTGTGCGCACGCGAGCGATGTCGTTTTCCGCGTATCCCTTCTCGCGCAGGAAGTCCAGCACCAGGCCGGCGCGTTTGCGGCTGGCAATCAATGCGACGTACCGGGCATCCGAGGCCAGTGTCCGCTGCATGGACTCGTGATCCCCCTTGTGCTGGGTTGCCACCACGACGAAGTCGTCCGGCCCCGGCTGCAGCCGACTGTAGTCGATGTCGTCGCTGATCAGCTCCCGCGCCGCCGGGTAGTCCTCGTTACGCACCAGGGGATCGTTCACCACGACGTCGAACCCCACAAGATCCCCCATGGCACAGACTGCTTCGGCGACGCGGCCGTGGCCGAGAATCCAGAGCACGGGCCTGGGTAGCACCGGTTCCACGTACACGCGCATACTCCCGCCGCAAGGCATGCCGACGCCGAGCATCTCATCGGTCATGTCGATATCGATGATTCTGGGCTCGCCGGACTTGATGCAGTCCAGCGCCGTCTGGCTGGCGGTGGACTCCGCACAGCCGCCGCCGACCCAACCTGCCAGTAGACGCCCATCAGCGCCGATGACGGCTTTTGAACCGGTTTTCGCGGAGACCGATCCCTGTGTTTCCACCACTGTCGCCACGGCGTGCGGCGAGCGTTCGTCTCGCAGACGCAAGAGCACGTCCAGCAGCTGCTTCGCCATGTCGTTCTACCCTCCGCCCGCGCCGCGGGTCAGGTCTTCCGGGGTGTCCACGTCCAGAATAACGCCGCGGTCCCGCGTTTGCAGAATTTCCAGGCGCCGCCGGTTTTCCCTGAGCACCCGGCGAGCGCCCTCGTCACCGGTGAGATGCTCCAGATCCCTGAGGAAAACCCTGCCGAAGCCGACCGGGTGTCCCCGTTTGCCTTCGTAGCTCGGGGCTACGAGCACGGCGCCCTGCCGGAGCGTCTCCACAATCTGTTCCACGGTATCGGCTGCCA
Organism: Ectothiorhodospiraceae bacterium; assembly: GCA_050117435.1. Classification (GTDB taxonomy): domain Bacteria; phylum Pseudomonadota; class Gammaproteobacteria; order Nitrococcales; family Nitrococcaceae; genus JASFMS01. The sequence continues at coordinate 6,121 of JASFMS010000058.1, forward strand.
CGAAAGGCATGTCGCCCAGCGCCACCAGCCAGGCATCCGCCTGCCGCGAGGCGCGCACCCCGCAGGAGAGGCTGTTGCCCATGCCGTCCACTGCCTGGGGGCAGTAGAGTATGCGGCAGCCCATGGCCTCGAGCCGCTCGGTGAGCCCGTCGGCGCCGGGGCGCATCACTACCACCAGCTCGTCCACGGTGCCCAGAATCCGCTCGGCGGCGGCGACGAGCATTGGCTTTCCCTCTGCTACTTCGCGCCGCAACTTATCCGCGCCGAATCGTCGCGACGCACCGGCAGCGAGGAGTATTCCACAAACCTTCATGCCGCCACCGTGTCCGCGGGCTCCGCGCTCAGCACGCGGGCCAGCTCGGTAAGACTGCGCAGGTTGTGGACGGGGCGGAACTCGTCCACGTGCGGCAGCAGCGCACGAATTCCCGCGGGTTTGGCCTCGAAGCCTTCGAAGCGCAGCAGGGGATTCAGCCAGATCAGGCGGCGCGCGCTGCGGTGCAGCCGCCGGATCTCCGGCTCGATCCCCTCGCCCGCGTCCCGGTCCAGACCGTCGCTCACCAGCAGGACCACTGCGCCCTGCCCCAGCAGTCGACGGGCCCAGTGGCGATTGAACTCGTGCAGACAGGCGCCGATGCGCGTACCGCCGCCCCAGTCGGTGACCGCCTTTCCCGCCTTGTCCAGTGCCTCGTCCACGTCGCGCTCGCGTAGATAACGCGTCACATTGGACAGTCGCGTGCCGAACAGCAGCGTGTGCACCCGGTCCCGATCATTCGTAATGGCGTGAAGGAAATGCAGAAACATCCTCGAGTACTGGCTCATGGAGCCCGAGATGTCGCAGAGAACCACCAGCGGTGGACGGCGCCGCCTTCGCGAGCGCCGTTGCAGCTCGATCCCCGAGCCGCCGTGGCGCAGCGAACGCCGAAGTGTCTGGCGCATGTCGACTCCCCTGCCCCGGCGGTCCAGGCGGTGGCGGCGCATGGGCACCGTTTCCAGAGTCAGCCGGAAGCGACTCAGGGCGGCCCGGGCCTCCGCCAGCTCCTCGGCGGACATGTCCTCGAAATCCTTGGTCTGGAGGGCTTCCCGGGCCGAGTAGGTGAAATCGGCTTCCAGCTCCAGCTCCTCGCCTTCCCGCTCCTCGCCCGGCTCGGAGTCGGCGCTCATGGCCTCAGCCAGTCGTCGCGTGATGTCCGGCACGGGTGCCTCGCTACGCCCCTTGGCGGCGGGCATCATGAGCCGCAGGGCGCGGTCCAGCAGCCGGGGATTGCGCCAGAAAAGCTGGAAGGCCTGGTCGAACAGCGGCTGATACTCGCGGCGGTCGACGAAAACGGCGTTGAGCGCGGCGCGGAAATCCGACGGCCGCCCCACGCCGGTCAATTCCAGCGCGTGCAAGGCGCGGATCACCCTGTCCGGCCCGACGGGCATTCCCGCCCGACGCAGCACGCGAGCGAAATGCATCACGTTCTCCGCCAGATGTCCGCTCTCCCGCGGCGCATCCTCAGCCATATTTCTCCTGCGCGAGCTCGGCGTTGACCGTATGGAGGATATCCTCGATTTCCCGCGCCCCCATGCGGGCAATATCGTCCTGATACTTGAGAAGGACGCCCAGGGTTTCCTGCACAAGCTGCGGGTCGAGGGACAGGGCGTCCAGCTCCACCAGCGCGTTGGTCCAGTCGATGGTCTCCGCCACGCCGGGCAGCTTGTAGAGATCCATTTGCCGCACACGCTGCACGAAAGCGACGATCTGCTGGCTCAGACGCTCTTCCGCCCCGGGCGCCTTGCGCCGGACGATGGCGAATTCGCGGTTGGCGTCGGGATAGTCCACCCAGTGGTAGAGGCAGCGTCGCTTCACTGCATCGTGGATCTCGCGGGTCCGGTTGGAGGTAATGACCACAATGGGGGGCTCTTCG
>JASFMS010000059.1:0-8017 GCA_050117435.1 Ectothiorhodospiraceae bacterium
CATTCCCAGAATGACCGCGTCGAAGGGCCGGGGTACAGACTTCAGAGCCTTCTGGCTCAGTGGTTCGCCATCGTCCAGCGTGACATCGCCCTGATACAGGCCGACGAAACCCGCCGCTGCAGCGGGACCGCGCAGCAGGTGCTCACGGACGAGGTGCTCGTTGCTGTCCGGGCTGTCCGGGGGCACCCAGCGTTCGTCCGCCAGCGTAATGGTCACTCGATCCCACGGCACATCCCGCCGTGACAGGGTCTCGAACAGCGCAATGGGTGTGCGCCCGCCGGAGACGACGAGACTGGCGCGCCCCCGCGCGGCGACGGCGTAATCCAGTACCTCCGCGACGCGGTCGGCCAGCCCGGCCGACAGGGCGTCCGGACTCGGAAACCGATTGGCGGTTTCCAGCAGATGGGGTTGGGCGGCAACCATCATGATTCCTCGTGCCAACTGGAGCCGTCGCGGCCCAGCAGGGCGCTGGACGCGGCCGGCCCCCAAGTGCCGGCGGTGTAGGGTTTGGGTTCATCGGCGACGCTGTTCCAGGCGTCAAGAATGGGCTCGACCCACTGCCAGGCGGCATAGAGTTCGTCCCGCCGCATGAACAGGGTCAGGCGCCCGCGAAGCACGTCCATCAGCAGTCGCTCGTAGGCGTCCGCCTGACGTTGTTTAAACGTTTCCGCGAAATCGAGATTGAGAGACACGGGGCGCAGCCGCATCTGGTCTCCCCGCGCCTTGGCCATGATGTACAGGCGCATTCCCTCGTCGGGCTGCAGGCGGATCACCAGCCGGTTGGGTTGGCTGGCACCGTAGGCGCCGTCGAAAATGGAATGCGGGACTTCGCGAAAATTCACCACGATTTCGGCGAGACGTTCCTGCAGCCGTTTGCCCGTGCGCAGGTAGAACGGCACACCCGACCAGCGCCAGGTCTCCAGATGTGCCTTGATCGCCACGAAGGTCTCCGTCCGGCTGTCCTCGGCCACGCCTTCCTCCGCCAGATATCCCGGCACGGGCTCGGCGCCCACTGCGCCGGCCCGGTACTGGCCGCGAACGGTGTTCTGAATGGCGGAGCGCCCCTCCAGTGGGCGCAGGGCGCGGAGCACCTTCAGCTTTTCATCGCGCACGGCATCCGGATCGATGCTCGTCGGTGGTTCCATGGCGGTGATGCAGAGCAGCTGCAGGAGGTGGTTCTGCACCATGTCGCGCAGGGCGCCGGCGCGATCGTAGAATTCCGCCCGGCCCTCGACGCCGACCTCCTCGGAAACCGTGATCTGAACATCGCGGATCCACTCGCGGCGCCAGAGAGGCTCGAAGAGGGCGTTGCCGAAACGCAGGGCGATAAGGTTCTGCACGGTTTCCTTGCCGAGGTAGTGGTCGATCCGGTAGATCTGCCGCTCCTCGAATATCGCGCCGATCTGCTCGCTGATGCGCTTGGCCGAATCCAGGTCGTGCCCCAGGGGCTTTTCCAGTACCACCCGGGAGTCCGGTGTGACGAGGCCGGCGCCGGCGAGATTCTCACTGATGTCGACGAACAGCTGCGGCGCGGTGGCCAGGTAGAAAACACGGGTGCGCTGTCCGGAGCTGTCCAGCATTTCCGCGAGATCCATGTAGGTGCTTGCGTCCTTTGCGTCCACCGCGACGAATGCCAGTCGGGCGGCAAAACCCTTCCAGTCGTCGTCGTTGTACTCGTCCGCCGGCAGGTAGCGCCGGCAGGCGGCTTCGGCTTTCACGAGAAACTCGTCCTGTCCCATCGCCGTGCGGGCGCAGGCGACGATGCGGCCGTCCGTGGCGAGCTGTCCCGCCCTGTGCCGGCGGTATAGCGCCGGCAGAAGCTTGCGCATCGCCAGGTCGCCGCTGCCGCCGAATATGACGATTTCAAAAGGGGCTATCGAATCCACGGATGCTCCTCCGGGTTCCCTGTGATTTCTGGCACCGCACGCATCGGGCGGTGTCCCGGATTTCGGGTTTATGCGGTTACGAGTTTAATGTAGTAATACTACATTGTCACGGCTGTGCGACATCGCCCGGAGGTTTGGTTGGAATCGACTTCTCGCCCACCGCAGAAGCTGAATCCCGAGCGTTGGTGCGAAACTGCAGGTTCGTGGGGGTTGACGCGCGCTGGCTCACAGGCTACAAATTTCGTAGTAAAGTTACATAAATCCCGGTGTGCCGGACTACAACACTACACTATAGTGCACGCCCGCGACCTTACTGACCCCGCCACAGGGAGGCGCCAATGGCGCAGTTGAACCGGACCGTGGAAGCGGTCACCGCACGGATCGCCGAACGCAGCGAAGCGGACCGTCGCGACTACCTGCGGCGCCTCGACGGTGCCGCCGGGGACGGACCCCTCCGCAAGGGGTTGTCCTGCACCAATCTCGCCCACGCCTTCGCGGCTTCCGGCGAAGGCGACAAGGAAGCGCTCAAGCAGCTTCGCCGGCCGAACATCGGCATCGTTTCCGCCTACAACGACATGCTGTCCGCCCACCAGCCGCTGGAACGGTTCCCGGCGCTTATCAAACAGGCGGTCCGGGACGCGGGTGCCACGGCACAGTTCGCCGGCGGCGTGCCCGCCATGTGCGACGGCGTTACCCAGGGACAGCCGGGCATGGAGCTGTCGCTGTTCAGCCGCGACGTGATCGCCATGGCAACGGCAGTGGCGCTGTCTCACAACGTATTCGACGGTGCGCTGTGCCTCGGCGTTTGCGACAAGATCGTGCCGGGACTGCTGATCGGTGCGCTGCATTTCGGCCATCTGCCCTTCGTGTTCGTTCCCGCCGGCCCCATGCCCTCCGGCCTGCCCAACCAGGAGAAGGCGCGAATTCGCCAACTGTTCGCCGAGGGAAAGGTGGGGCGCGAGGAGCTCCTGGAGTCCGAGGCCCAGTCCTACCACTCGCCGGGGACCTGCACGTTCTATGGCACCGCCAACAGCAATCAGATGCTGATGGAGGTGATGGGGCTGCACATGCCCGGCGCCGCCTTCGTCAATCCCAACACGCCGCTGCGCGATGCGCTGACCGTGGCCGCGGCTCAGCGTGTGGTGGAGCTTGGCGCCGACCGCGACGGTTACACGCCGGTGGGGCGCGTCATTAACGAGAAATCGGTGGTGAACGCCATCGTCGGTCTGCTGGCGACCGGTGGCTCGACCAACCACACCATGCATCTGGTGGCGATCGCGAAAGCGGCGGGTCTGACGCTTTCCTGGGACGATTTCAGCGAACTTTCCCGCGTGGTGCCGCTGGTGACGAAGATCTATCCGAGCGGCAAGGCCGACGTCAATCACTTCCATGCCGCCGGCGGCATGGGATTCCTCATCCGGGAGCTTCTCGGCGCGGGTCTGATGCACGAGGACATACCGACGGTGGCCGGCGAGGGCGGAATGCGCCGCTACACCGAGGAGCCCCATCTGGCCGAAGGAAAGGCGGCATGGCGTGCCGCGCCGGCCCAGTCGATGGACGACTCGGTGCTGCGACCCGTCTCCGATCCGTTCAACGTCGACGGCGGGCTTCGGGTGCTGGAGGGCAACCTGGGGCGGGCAGTGATAAAGGTTTCCGCCGTGCAACCGGAGCATCAGGTCATCGAGGCTCCCGCCCGGGTCTTCGACAGCCAGGAGGCGGTTCTCGAGGCGTTCCGTGCCGGCGACCTGCGCGAGGATTTCGTGGCGGTGGTCCGCTTTCAGGGGCCCCGCGCCAACGGGATGCCGGAGCTGCACAAACTGACCCCCGAGCTCGGCGTCCTGCAGGGCAAGGGTTACAAGGTCGCGCTGGTGACGGACGGGCGGATGTCGGGCGCCTCGGGGAAGGTGCCGGCGGCGATCCACGTCACGCCGGAATGTCTCGGCGGCGGCCCGCTCGGCAAGGTCCGTGACGGTGACCTCATTCGCCTGGACGCAAAGGCCGGCGTGCTCCGCGCCGAGGTCGACCCCGCGGAATGGGAGTCCCGGCAACAGGCGGTATTCGATGCGGTTGAACAGCACGGAATGGGACGCGAGCTGTTCTCTGTTTTCCGCGCCACGGCCACCGGCGCCGAGGACGGTGCGCGGACATTCGGTCTGGACAGCAGGGACGTTGCCAATGCCCTTAGCGAAACACAGCGGGCGCAGGAATAGGCCAGGACATGCACATTAGTGAAATCATGAAAACGGCCCCGGTGATTCCGGTGCTGCAGATCGACGACGCCACCGTTGCGGTGCCCATGGCCGAAGCGCTTGTGGCCGGCGGATTGCCCGTTCTCGAAGTGACCCTGCGGACTCCGGCGGCGCTGGACGCCACTGCCGCCATTGCGAAACACGTTCCCTCGGCGGTAGTGGGTGTCGGAACCGTAACCCGCCCCGACGAGTTCGACCGGGCGCGGGATGCCGGCGCCCGTTTCATCGTCAGCCCCGGTGTCAGCCCCGGCCTGCTGAACGCCGGCGTGCGTACCGGCATGCCCTTTCTGCCGGGAGCCGTTACCGCATCGGAGATCCTGATGGCGCTGGACGCGGGCTGGAAGTACCTCAAATTCTTCCCCGCGGAAGCGGCCGGCGGCGTCAGGACGCTGAAGGCGTTCGCCGGGCCGTTCCCGGACGTGAAATTCTGTCCCACGGGAGGCCTGAAGCCGAACAACTACCTGGACTATCTCAACCTTCCCAACGTGCTCTGCGTGGGCGGCACCTGGCTGACGCCGGCCGATCTCGTGACACGCGGCGACTGGGACGCGGTAACGGATCTGGCGGCGCGGGTCAGCGGCGCTCGCCCCACCGTTCATGGCGACGCCGCCGGCGGTGACCAGCCCGAGTCCACGGTCGGGGAAGAGGACCCGGGCGCCGCCACAGAGGATCTGGTGGGCAACCGATGAACTCCCGGGCGGAGTCGTCGGCTCCGGGGGACGGCCCGGTGCTGGTCCTGCTCGCAAGCCGCGAGTTGCGTCGCGGCCCGGACGGTCCGCTGGCGACTCTGCTCAGGAATTTCGAAGCCTACTTGACCGGGTTGCTAAAGCCCCGGATCTTCGTGCTCGAGGGCACATACCGGGCGTTGCGGCGCTTCGGGCTGCTGCGTGGCTATACGGGGCTCCTCCCGGTGGCGTCGGGCCGTCAAGGTGGACTGGTCACGCTGGGGAATCTGGTCGTCGAGGGCACGGCGGACGGCAGGCCGGTGGACGCCGTGGTCTATCTCACCGATCCGCGGGACGCCACCTCGATGTTCCCGGACAGTCAGGCGCTCAAACGGGAATGCGTGGTAACGCGGACGCCATTCCTGGCCAGTTACCCGGCGGCGGCGGAGTGGTTCCGTCTGCGATGGGCCTGTGATGAACTCGACCGTGGCAAAGGCGCTGCGGAGCGCGAGTGGTTCCTGGACGCCGCGGAACAGGGTGTGGCGCTGGGATGGAATCCGGAAGCGCCGGAAAGTACGGCCATTGCCATGATTGCCCACGACACCCTCAAGCAGCAGATGCTGGACTTCGCCGAGCGGCATCGCCGGTTCCTGGCGCGATTCCGGACGCGCTACGCCACCGGTACCACCGGTGCGCTGCTCGCCGGCCGTATCCCGGGGCGCTTGGCCGACCGCTGGCGCGAACAGTCGGAGGAAAGAGAGCTGTTTCAGACGCTGGGGCGCCTGCCGGCGCGCCTGCAGCGCGAGCACGACGCCGAACACGCCCTGCGAGCCGCCGCCGCGCGCCTGGCTGCCCATGATGAAGCCGCCGACTGGGTGGATTGCCAGCCCAGCGGTCCCCGCGGCGGCGACATCCGCATCGCCGAGGCCGTGCGTCGAGGGCAGTGCCAGAGGCTGATCTTCTTTGAGGATCCACATGTTTCCCGGGAGCACGAAGCGGACATTCAGCTCCTGGAGCGGGCGACGCGGATACCCGGACGGGCGGCGTGCTGTCTTCATGATCCTGACACCGCCGATGACTGGGCATGCAGCTGGGAGCGCTGCCTCGACAGCGAGTTCGGAACACCGACCCTGGTTGCCGACGCCTTCCGCCATCGCTGGGGTGTGGAGCTGCTCGCGGTACCGTCCGGGGGTGAAGTCTGGCCGCGGATTATTGACACTGCGGCCTGGTACCTGCGCGGGCTCCTGCGCCACCGAATTGACCGGGCACGGGAGAGCGGGCGCCGGGTGCGAGCTGCCGTCGGTTGGGGGCGCAACGTTGCGGAAGTGCTCGCCCGACTGCCGGCAGTGGTTGAAGAGCTGGAGCGCGCCGAGCGCGGTGAACCGGAGCTCTCCTGGCCTCTGCTGTCTCAGGAGCTCCCGGCGGACGTACCGCTTACGGTGGTGCCTACCGTGGGAATCCTCGGCCTCACGAGGCCGGCGCTGGAGGCGAATCACTGCGCGGTGGAGCTGGCCGGTCACCTGCGCGGCCGGGCGGAGCCGGTCAGCGTCTACGGATTCCCCGAACGCGCGCAGTCGGAACCCCGGGGGGCTGTCGACCCGTCATTCTGGGATTCCCTGGATGTGGCCCTTGTGGGCTGCAGCAGCGGCGTCGCGCCGCTCGGGCTTCCGGAGCCGCTGAGGCTTCAGTGGCAGGACTCGGTGGTCGGTGAGGTGGGCGGCATTCCGCTCACGGCAGACGCCGGCGTCGCCGAGTCCCGCCGGTATCGGCGGGTTGGGCCTACTGCGCCACAATTTCTCGGCACCGGCGGGCGCGGACACTCGATACTCGTTGCCGGACGCGATGCCGCGGAGGCTGCCGTGGTGCGTTCGGCCTTGAAAGGCGGCCTGGTGTCTGCGCTGGTGACCAGCCTGGACTTCGCCCGGCGTCTTCTCATGGAAGCGTCCGATGGTGGCGTCGCCCCCGACGCGGATGGCACGAATGCCCGCGCTGTGTAAAAGGCGGGCGTTGCTGTCCACGGGAGAGAACTCATGGATGCAGTGGGCCGCCGTGCAGGCGTCGGCCGGCCGTCATCCCTTAGGGGGGCAGGCGCGACAACAGCGTTGACCCCTTTAATCGTTACTTGCGCGGCGGCATGATGCCGCCACTTTCAATGTCCTGAGGAGGAGCAACACATGTTGACGAAGCGTACAGTCAACCGATTTGCGAAAGCGTTTACAGTCGCCTGCGGACTGGCGGCGGCAAGCGCTGCGACCGCTGCCGGCTCGGGCACCGTGGAGGTTCTGCACTGGTGGACCTCAGGCGGTGAGGCCAAGGCGGTTTCCCAGCTCAAGCAGATGCTCGAGAAAAAGGGCTACCAGTGGAAGGACTTTGCGGTCGCCGGTGGCGGCGGCGAGAGCGCCATGACCGCGCTCAAGTCCCGCGTCATCTCCGGCAACCCGCCGGGGGCGGCCCAGATCAAGGGACCCGCCATCCAGCAGTGGGGTGAGACCGGCATGCTGGCGAATCTGGATCCGGTCGCGGACAAGCAGAACTGGGACAAGCTGTTGCCGCCGGTGGTTTCCCAGGTCATGAAGTACGACGACCATTACGTGGCGGTGCCGGTCAACGTTCACCGTGTCAACTGGATGTGGGTCAACCCGGAGGTCTTCAAGAAGGCCGGCGCCAAGATTCCGACCAACTGGGAGGAGTTCGTCGACGCTGCGCAGAAGATCAAGGACGCGGGCATGATTCCGGTGGCCCATGGCGGGCAGGCCTGGCAGGACGCCACGACGTTCGAATCGGTAGTGCTCGAGGTGGGCGGCGCGGATCTGTTCCGCAAGGCGTTCGTCGACCTGGATCCCGATGCCCTCGGAGGCGACCAGATGGTCGAGGCGTTCCGCCGGCTGAAAGTCATCAAGGGATTCACGGACAAGGACGCTCCAGGACGTGACTGGAACCTGGCCACGGCCATGGTCATCAAGGGCAAGGCCGGCATGCAGTTCATGGGCGACTGGGCCAAGGGTGAGTTCACCAATGCCGATATGAAGCCCGGCAGCGACTATGTCTGCAAGCCCTTCCCCGGTACCGCGAATGCCTTCACCTTCAACATCGACAGCTTCGTCATGTTCCAGCAGAGCGGTGCCGACCGGGATGCCCAGCAGGCGATGGCGAACACGATAATGGGCAAGAAGTTCCAGGTTCTCTTCAACAAGCTAAAGGGCTCCATCCCGGTGCG
>JASFMS010000060.1:0-7963 GCA_050117435.1 Ectothiorhodospiraceae bacterium
CCCGCAGCCGGCGCACTGGTGGTAGTAGACACAGGCGTCAGTGGGCATTGGCAGGACTTCGCGCCGGCCGCATTCCGGGCACTTCAGTTCCGACTCCAGCACCGTCTCATGTCCGGTCATTCGAGCACCCTGCGACAGAAACCTCTGCAGAATCTATCGCGACCGGAACAGCCCGGTCCATGCGTCTACCTACGAACAGGTGCTCCTCCTACCGGGGCTTCCTGGCCGTGATCGTCCAGGAACTGGACTGCATCACCACCGAGCCGTCGGGCTGGCGATGCGCCTCCAATTCCCGCTCCAGGGCTTCCACGATCTCCGTGCGTCGTCGCTCCGCCTCGTCACCGGCCTCCCGAAACACCTCGCCCGCCGGCCCGATGGCAAGCTGAAACGCCACGGCCTGATCCACCGAACGACCCACTGTTACGGGTCCGTCGATCCGCTCGAACACGCAATCCTCGAATCCCGCGGCCGCCAACTGCGCATTCACCACGTCCGGGTTGGCCATGGAAAACGGTCCGGGCCCGCAGGTCAGTGCATCCGCGCCGGGCTTGGGCAGGAAGTCCAGAACCAGCTGTTTCGGCACGCCGAGCCACGGGTTGTCCTCGATGCGCCGCCAAACGATGAAGTTCAACCGCGCCCCCGGCTTGAGGGCTCGATGGACATTGCGCATGGCGGCCACGGGATTGGCGAAGAACATCATGCCGAATCGCGAAAAGCAGAGATCGAATCGGCTCGGGAACGGATAGCTCTCGACGTCCGCTTCGATGAAACGGACATTGCTCAGACCCTCGCGGTGCGCCTCCTGCCGGGCTCTCTCCAGGAAGAAGCCGCAGCAATCCAGCCCCCAGACGGTTCCATCCGCGCCAACCCGGCGAGCCAGCTGCATCGCGGTGTCGCCCCAACCGCAACCCACATCGAGCACCCGGGAACCGGGGGCAACATACAGTTCCTTCAACCCCACCTCGCTGTGATAACTTAGCCCATCCATCAGAACGTTCCGGAACCGCTCAAACTTTTCGGCGAGAACATCGTTCCAGAACTCCACATATTCGGTGCGTTCAACCGTTGACTCGCTCATGGCCTCCACCTCCCTGACAGCCTCGCCCCGGAATTCGTGCCGGCGCGGCGTTCAGTTCCGGAAACGGCTTTCACCCGCGCAGACGTGGCAGCAGCGCCCCGACCTCACGGCAGTAATCCCGATACTTCTGCCCGAAATGCGCCGCCAATTCGCGTTGCTCGAAGGCAATCCCCACCGCGATGTACGCGCTCATGCCGACGGCAAGAGCCAGATGGTCCGCACGCATATCCGGTGTGGCCCACAGTCCCAGAAGTATTCCCGCCATCATGGGGTGACGGCTGTAGCGGTACATCCAGCTCCGCACGAAGGGAACGGGGGTATAGGGCCGGTTGCGGAGGTGGAGCCACGCCTGGCGCAGCCCGAAAAGGTCATAGTGGTTGGTCACATACGTGGACGCGACCAGGTACAGCCAACCGAGGGCGAACAGCGACCAGAGCACCACGCGCCCGACGGGACTCTCCACGGACCAGACGACGGTGTCCATGGGCTGCCAAAACCACAGGACCAGCGCGAGCACCGCCGCCGCGGTAAGGACGAAGGTGCTCCGTTCCGCCGGCGGCGGCACGATGCGCGTCCACCAGTTCTTGAACCGCTGCCGCGCCATCACCGAGTGCTGCAGGCCGAACAACACAATGAGCACTGCGTCCACGACGAGTGCCCCGGCGGCGCTCCCGGTTGTGAACGGTGCGGCACCGAGCGGATAGATGCCCGCCGCACAGGCGACCAGCCAGAGAATCGCCGCCATTCCCGCCACGTAGGCGACTACGCTGTAGACGAATACCGTCAGTCGTTCGGCGAGGCCGGCCTCCGCGGAGACCGCCGCCGAGGATTGCGTCGAAGCCATCTTCCTCTCCTCCCTGCTTTGCGCCCGCCACCGCGGCGCTGCCACGCCGACTTGCCACGGCAACCCCGCGGGCACGGCTCTCAGTCAGTGACTTCAGGGTAGGGATTCAGGTGTCCGGGGTCGTGAGGCCGTTGTCCCCGATTGGGGAACCGACAACGGCGCAAAACAGCCCCGGTCGGGACAGCTGTCCCGAACACGGACCTTGGGGCGGGATCCGTCAGCCGGGCGCGACAGGCGTTCCGGAAAGCTTTGGCAGTGGCGCCTGACCGTGCGCGTCGCTCCGCTGGGATTCCCACATACAGCGGTAGAGCGAACACTCCGCCAGTAGCTCGTCGTGACGTCCCATGGCGACGCAGTGCCCGCGATCCAGGACGATGATGCGGGACGCGTCACGGACCGTGGACAGCCGGTGAGCAACCGCGAAGGTTGTGCGCCCGCGCATGATTCGCGCGACGGCGTCTTCCACGCGGCGCTCCGCAATCGGGTCCAGACTGGAGGTGGGTTCGTCCAGAAGTAGAATGGAGGGATTCTTGAGAACGGCCCGGGCGATGCAGATGCGTTGCGCCTGGCCCCGGGAAAGCGGGTGACCGGCCAAGCCCACGAGCGTGTCGTACCCTGCGGGCAATTCCATGATTTCCCGGTCGATGCAGGCAGCCGCGGCCGCCTCCCGCACGGCCTCGTCGGTCGCCTCCGGACGCCCGAGCCGTATGTTCTCCTTCACCGTCGCACTGAACAGGAACGGCTCCTGACCCACCATGGCCAGGTGATCGTAGAGATCGGCGAGACGAAGCGCGCGTAGATCGTGGTCATCGAAGCGTATTCTGCCCTCGCTCGGGTCGTGGAAACGCGCAATAAGCCCCAGCAGAGTGGACTTCCCGGCGCCCGACGGACCGACGATTCCGACTGTCTCCCCGCCCTGCACCCCGAACTCGAGACCTTCGAGAACGGGCCCGTCACCGAAATCCATGCCGACACCCTCGAAGCGGATCCACCGGGGCGGACGGGCGAGGGCAAGCGGCACTGGCGCTTCTCGCACCGAAGGCCGCTCCTGCAGCAATGCGTTGATGCGCTGCACGGACGCCGCCCCGCTCTGCATCTCCATATAGCCCCGGCTGACGCTGTTCAGGGGGCCATGAACGGCTCTGACCGCGACCAGGAAAGCCATCAGGTCCGCCCACGTCATTGCCCCTTCCATGACCTGGTAACCGCCAAGAAGCACCACCGCCACGACACTGAAACCGCTCAGCGCCTCCAGGCTCATCTGCGCGAACGCCGCCAGCCTCACGGCGTGGAGCAACTCCTCGAAGTACCGGCTTGCGTGGCGCGTTGCGGACTCGGCCTCGCGCGGCTCGGCGCGGTATACGCGAAGCGTCCGTATCCCCTTGAGTATCTGAAGGATTACGTCGAACAGTACGTAGCCGGTCCGACGCACGGTGTGGGAACGCTCCCGGGCCCTCCGGGCCGCCCACAGTATCGGCAGCCCCGCGACGGGAAGCACCAGCAGAACCCAGAGCGCCAGCACCGGACTCAGGTACACCGCCGCCCCCGCCAGACTCAGCGCAACCACACTTTCCAGGATCACGGTGCCCGCACTGAGCACGACGATACGGAGGTTCGTGACATCACGACGGATTGCCTGGAGGAGATCGCCTTCACTCTGGCGGTCGAAAAACGCCACGGACAGGGTCATCAGATGACGGACCAGACGCGCCATCAGGCCCAACTCGATACCGCGGATAATCCGCTGCTGGACAATGTGATTGTCGTAGTTGAGGACGCTCGCCCCGAGGAAGCTGACCACCAACAGTCCCGCAATGACCCACAGAGCCGCGGACGGGTCGAGGACGCCGGCAAGCGCTGTGGCGAGCCCGGCGCCCTCCCCCAGCACCGCTGCCAGGAACTCCCGGATCAGAATCACACTGCCGAGAAGCAGTCCCGCCCGCCCTAGCGTGGACAGCGCAAAGCGGACCAGTAACGGCCGACATTCCAGCAGAAAAGGGATCACCACCCACAGCGCGGACGCCCGGTTCCGTCCGGACGTCGACGGCCGAGAGTCGCTCGCCGCGCCGCGTGTCATAGCCGCCGCCCTCCCGCCAGCAGGCGCCACGCGCGACGGCCTCGGTCGCACAACAGCCGCAGCGGCCGCACCGCGACATAGAGCGAGGACAGTTGCCCGGGCAGCGGCACGAACGCTCGATCCAGATGGTTGGGCCTGAACACGGCCCCACTCCATCGCCGCGCGTAGGGGCGAATACGGTCGCGCCAGCGTTCGCGCGCGGCGAAATAGAACCGCCGTTCGTCCAGAAGCGGTGACGGCGTGCACCATAGCCCCGGGAACAGATCCGCCTTGATGGCGTCGGCAAGACCGCGTACCGGGGCCGAGCCCACCGCGTCCCGTCGCAGGACGTCCGGTATCGGCGTGCCCAGCAGCTCGCCGGCCAACAGTAGCCCGACGCCGACAACCCTTCGGCAACCCAGTCGGCGACTGCGCTTCAGCACCGCCTCCCAATCCAGGGTCGGCCGGTTGTGCACCAGCGCCGCGATATCGCAGATCTTGCTCAGGACGCAGCGGTGGGCGCGGCCATCCTTCACCACCTGCAGGCAGAGCACGATCAGCGTATCCGTCACCGACAGGGTATTCACCCGCCCCGCCGTGCCGCTCACCAGTGTCAGGGCGCGGGAACGGAGGACATCGAAACCCAGCGCAACGGGAAAACCTGGCGGATTGATCGCGCGGTGCAGGTCCACTGCCACCCGTCCCGCACGATCCACGTAACTGCACTCCCAGGCCCAGTCCGCACTGCGCTCCAGACCCAGCGCTTCAAGTGCGTGCCGGGCGGCCGAGTAGTCGGACTCGTCAACGAGCAGATCCAGGTCGGCGTACTGGCGAATGTTCTCGTCACCGTACGCAAGCAATGAGACCGGCAAGCCTTTGAAGGCCAGCACGGATATGCCCTGGCCCTCCAGGTGCCTCACCACGCGGCCCAATGCCGCGCCGAGCTCGCGATTCCGCGCCGTATTGGCAACGCAGATATTACGGAGCTCCCTGGTGACTGTTGCCGGCACCCCGTCGCATCCGGACCGGCTCAGACCCCGATAGAGTAGCGGCAGCACCCTGTGCCGACGGCCCATTTGCAGCAATTCGGCCCACGGGAAGCTCTCCGACACCCACGTCCCCGCGGCATCGTTCCGGTCGCTCGCTATGGCGGTTCGCAGACAGGAAAGGAGAAGGCCCTCCGGGGAATCCGTGGAGAGCCGCCCCCAACCGGCGCTGTCACGCCCTGCTGCCATGCCGGCACCTCGCCGGATCACTGCCGCTGACTGCACGATCCTGGCCATCGTCCGCCGCCAGCGCCGTGGCCCATCACCGGTTGCTGCTCTCCAGCGTCACCAGCTCCTGCTGCAGAAGCTCTTCCACGAGGGAACAGACGCCGCGTTCCGCGCGCTCCGCCTCCACCTGGAACTCGCCCTGCAACGCATCGCGAATTTCCCCCAACTCCTGCCCCCGCTTGATTCCCGCCCAGATACGCGCACCCGTCGGGTTGAGACTGAAGTAGGTCTTGGAGTCCAGATCCAGCAGGGCGACCTCATTGTCGCCAAGCTCGGTATCGACGACCTGGGGACTCGGCTTCACACGATCCGTCATTGAGAACATGGCACCCCCGCATTCCCGGTGGACGACGCATCCTCGGCATGCAGCGGCGCTGCGTTGCCGAGGTACTTCTGGCAGTAGAGACAGGCGAACCGGTCGGCGATGCCGAGCTCACCGCGCTCGGCTGCCGCCCGCTTGTCGCGGACGTACGCAGCGACCCCGGCGCGGAAACGCTCGCAGGCTTCAGTCAGCCCCAGATCGGCCACATTGCCCATAAGGTCCGCACCGACGTTGGCACCGGCAATTCCGGACAACTGGCAGCACAGTGTCAGGTTTCCGCGATAGTCGACGTTGAATTCCTGAAGATTCAGCGGCGCACAGGGAAACAGCTCCGATTCGCTGTAGTACCCGGGCCCCATGGCCACCGACACCGGCGCTCGCTGCGCCAGCGCCGCAATCTGCGTCTCGACCTCCCGGCGCTGGGACAGGGAGAGCTCAAGCTCGGGACGAGGCGAGAGCTGCGTGGAAATCAGGTGACCGAAGCGAATGCCGCAGCTCCCGATTCCCCCCGCCAGATCAACGGCAGCCGGAATCTCATGACGGTTTTCGGCGGTAACCACCATGTTCAGAGAGAACGGAAGATCGTGGAAAACGCACAGCGTCGCGGCCTTGAGAACCCGGCGAAAAGACCCCCGACCGCGGAGGCGGTCGTGTGTCACGGCGCTGGCGCCGTCCAGACTGAATGTAACGCCTCGGAACGCCGCCCTTTCGCTCAGAAGCAGGGGATAGATCCTGGGAAACGTAATGGCGTTGCTGACGAATCCGTATCCGTAGCCGGCAGCGGCAACGCGGCGCACAATGGCCTCGAATTCCGGGTGCAGGGTCGCCTCCCCGCCCGTAAAAACGACATAATCGATGCCGCAGGCGTGCCCTTCCGACAGAACCGCGTCGACGATACCCAGCGGCATGTAACCCGTGGCCGCATGCCGCTCGTCGTAGCAGTGGCGGCAGCGCAGATTGCAGCGGTTGGTCAGCTCAAGCAGGATTCTGGCCACCCTCGGCACCCTCCTCCGCGGCAAGCATTGCCGCCAGTCGACCCGGTTCGGCGTAGAGATCCCGGCCCGCTGCCAGCCGGTAACGCCGGCACTGCTCGCTCAGGGCCGCCAGCAACTCCAGGTGCGCCCCCATCGTCTCGCTGTCGAACAGCTGTGGGCCGCTCTCGCGAAGAAGCCGGGCGAGCGCTTCCGGCGCCTCCATCGGGAGCAGCGTGCTGCCTTCCGCCGGCTCGATGCCCGGGAAGATGACGATGGTCGGCGTGCAGCGCGCCAGGGACCGACCCGGCCACGCCTGCTCCATATCGATGCGGTGACGCCACCCGCCATCGGCGTCGGGCACGGCGGTCGGGATCACGTGCTCGTATCGGTGCCGCGCCCGCGCGTCCACATAGAAATGCCGGCGCAGCGCCATGGCGGATATCGTCGCGCCCTCCCGACGCAGCAACACGGCGTCGTCGGACAGGTACTGCCAGCCTCCGCGGATCAGGCCGAGGGCCAGGGTGGACTTCCCATTCCCCGGCGGCGCCACCAACAGCACCCCGGTGCCCTCCGGAGACACCAGGCAGGCCGCATGAAGGGTGAACACCTCCCTGGCCCGCAGCAGTTTCATCAGCCCGAAGGCCCAGAAATTGCGACGCACGATTTCGGGTCTCGTCGCGAACGCGGGATCCACCCACGCCTCAGCGGCGCCGCTGGTAGGGCTTAACCGCATCACTGTCGTGCCGACGGCGAGAAAGAGGACATCGCCCTGCTGAACGGCGCGGACGCCGTCCAGGCGGAAAAGCTCGTGCCCCGATACCCTCGGCATTTCCTCCGCAGCACTGGGACGAAGTCGCAGGCGCAGAGCTGATACTTCCGCCGTTTCGTCCACGTTCTCGAAAGACAGATCCCCTAGCAGATTCTCCAGGCAATCCCCGGAAATGCCCGGCCAGCGCTCGACCGTGAGGGAGAGATCGTGCAGCCGATAGGACTGCACGTCCCTCTCCTCAACTGTCCGGTCATGGACTGAACGTGCCAAAGAAACTGCCCGTGAGACGGTGCAGATCACCGTGCATGGTCAGTTTGGGCTCCACAAACTCGAGCTTCGGCTCCACCCAGGCGCTCTTCCCGGGTGAGGCAGGCGGCGTATCCGGCGCCCCCCTGGCCTCGTGCTCTCCCTGGTCCAACGGACGCGAGGCGTCCCCCTTGCGGTTTATCGCCATTGCAGCTTCCTCCTTCGTGACAGTGGCAACGCGTGCCGCTCCGCCCGGGAGCCCCCGGAACCCGCGGCTTCCTCCAAGGGCGAATATTCGTACAACGCCTGAAAGTGACCTTCAGGCGCGGTGTCGCCGATCCGAACGCCCCGAACGGTCACCCAGCTGTGACCTTCGAACATGCCGTCATCCTTTCGCACG